>JADGHK010000110.1 GCA_019686145.1 Bryobacteraceae bacterium
GCAGTCTTCCGAATGATCATGCTCCGTTCTTCAAAAATCTGCAAATCTTGTGCAGAATTTGTTGCGGCGAATCGTGACTCGCGTCCACCTGGTAGAAACGATGGCCTGAAGCTGCAAAGTGGTCGAGTAGGGGACGAGTCTGCCGCTCATACGCTTCAAGCCGCTGCCGGATTACCGATTCCCTGTCGTCGTCCCGGACCACCAGCTTCGCACCGTCGAGGTCACACACACCCGGCGCCTTTGGCGGTCGCGACGTGAGGCTGTACAGCGTTCCACAAACAGGGCACTGGCGGCGACCCGTCAGACGGGCAATGATTACATTGTAATCCACTTCCAGGTGGACTACTACCTGGTCCAGCTTCCGCTCCTGGAGCATCTTCTCCAGCACGCTGGCCTGCTGCAGCGTTCTGGGATAACCGTCGAGGATGAACCCTCTGGCGCAGTCCGGACGGTCGATGCGCTCGGCCACCAGGCGGTTTACGAGATCGTCGGGCACCAGTTGCCCCGCCTGCATCAAGCCCTGAACTTCCTTTCCCAGAGCGTCCCCGGCATGAATGTGTTCCCGGAGCATGTCACCCGTCGAGATGTGAGGCACGCTTAAGCATTCCCGTAACAGCTTCGCCTGGGTGCCCTTCCCTGAACCCGGCGGACCGAACAGGATCAGCGCGGCCGGGGCACTGCCCAAAGGCATCATCGGCAACCGAATTCTTTCCTACCCACGTTACATATTCCGGCGGCCGCGAATACGACCCGCCCTCGGGGTAAACCCTTCATAGTGGCGCATGATAAGCTGCGCTTCGATCTGGTTGACGGTATCCATCGCCACTCCAACGACGATCAGGAGGGAAGTACCGCCGAAATAAAAGTTGACATTCAAACCTTCCAGCAGCCACCGCGGGAAGTGGGCGTCGATCCAGTTCCCGAGCGCCGCCGGGGGTAAGTGCTGCAGCTTGATGCCGGAAATCATGATCTCCGGCAGGAGACTGAGAACAGCAAGGTACAGGCCGCCGACAACAGTAATCTTCGTAAGGATCCGGTTCAGATACTCTGCGGTGTTCTTCCCGGGACGGATCCCAGGGATGAAGCCGCCGTACTTGCGCATGTTATCCGCCGCCTCGTTCGGGTTAAAGATGATCGACACGTAGAAGAAGCAGAAGAAGACGATGCCCGCCACATACAGCAGGACATACAGCGGCTCCCCGTGCCGGATCGCCGCGAGGGTTCCGCTGAAGAACGGATTGTCCCGAATCCACGGCACCTGCATGAACGTCTGCGGGAAGGTCAGAAGCGACTGGGCGAAAATCACCGGAATCACGCCGCCCGCATTCACCTTCAACGGCAGGTGTGTCTGCTGGCCGCCCATCATCCGCCGCCCTACGACCCGTTTGGCGTACTGCACGGGGATCCGCCTCTCCCCGCGTTCAACCAGAACAATGAATGCGACGACCGCGACCATCAGCGTCAGGATCACCAGCAGATACAGGGCGTCCCACTGACGCGTGACGAACACATTGTTGTAAATCGATTGAATGGCCCCAGGCAGACCGACAACAATGCCGGCAAAGATGATCAGCGACATGCCGTTGCCGATGCCTCGTTCTGTGATCTGCTCGCCGAGCCACATGATGAATGCCGTGCCCGTGGTGAGGCTCAGCATCGTCATCAGGACAAATCCGACGCCGGGATTGGGAACAAAGCCGCCTTCACTGGACTGCAGCGCGATGGCGATAAAAAAGCTTTGCATCAACGCCAGACCGACCGTCAGATAGCGCGTCCACTGCGTAATCTTGCGCCGGCCCAGTTCCCCCTCTTTCTGGAGCTTCTCGAGAGTGGGAATAACGACGGTCAGCAACTGGAGCACGATCGACGCCGTGATATACGGCATGATCCCGAGGGCGAAGATCGTCAGGCGGCGGAAGCCGCCTCCCGTAAACAGGTCAAGGAAGCCGAAGAACGTCCCTTGGTTCTGGCGGAAAAACTCTTCCAGGCGGCCAAAATTGATACCCGGTGTAGGGATGAAGTTCCCTAACCGGTAGACAGCGAGAAGGGCCAGAGTAAACAGGACGCGATTGCGCAGGTCCGGAACTCGGAACACGTTCGCAAAGGCTTCAAAAAACTTCGACATGGCTTGTTCTTTGCTTTCCCGGGCCGCTCCCGCCCGCCAAAAACGTCAGGCGGCCGCCCCGCCAATCACCTCAGCCGTTCCGCCGGCCTTCTGAATCTTCTCCATCGCCGACTTCGAGAAGAGGTGCGCTTTCACAGTGATTTTGCGGTTGAGATCGCCGGAGCCCAGAATCTTGAGCCCATCCTGGAGTTTCTTGATGACACCCAGTTCAAGCAGGCGCCCCGGATCGAAGGTGTCCCCTTCCAGCTTCTCGAGGACTCCCACGTTTACGATCGCGTACTCCTTGCGGAACATGGCGTTGCTGAACCCGCGCTTGGGAAGCCGGCGATGCAGCGGCATCTGACCGCCTTCGAAGCCTCGCATCAAGCTGTAGCCGCTGATCGACTTCTGGCCCTTGGCCCCACGGCCGGCATACTTCGAACGGCCCGAACCCATGCCCTGGCCGACGCGGCGCTTCTTCTTGACCTGCCCCTTAGGAGGTCTGAGATTGCTGAGATTCATATCTACTCCACCACCTTCAGCAGATGCGGCACCTTGGCGACCATGCCGCGGAACGCCGGCGTGTCCGGCCTTTCCACAACCGAATTCAACTTGCGCAAGCCCAGCGCCCTCACAATCTTCTTGTGCTTTTCAGGGGTGCCGATAGGGCTGCGGTATAGCTGGATCTTGATCTTCCCTTCGCTCATACGCCGTTCCTCAAGCCTGCACCGGCTGCCGTTCAGGCGCCACCTTCTCGAGCGGTATCCCGCGCATGTCGGCAATCTCCACGGCGTCCCGCAATTGAGTCAGAGCGTCGATCGTCGCCTTCACAACATTGTGCGGATTATGGGAGCCGAGCGACTTCGTCAGCACGTTGGGAATTCCGACTGCCTGAATGACTGCACGGACAGGTCCTCCGGCGATCACGCCGGTGCCGGCAGGCGCCGGCTTCAACAAGACTTCCCCCGTTCCAAAGCGGCCAATCACAGGATGCGGGATCGTGGTCTCAAGAACGTTGATCTTTCTCAGGTTCTTCTTGGCCGCCTCGATGCCCTTCTTGATCGCGGAGGGCACTTCCTTGGCTTTGCCGGTACCGTAGCCGACAACCTTCGCTGAAGGGTCGCCGACCACCACCAGCGCCGAGAAGCTCAGGTTCTTACCACCCTTGACAACTTTCGTGACGCGGTTGATGGAAACCACCTGCTCTTTCAGGTTCAGGTTGGTCGCGTCGATCCGTCTGACCGGTGTCGTTGCCATGCCTCTAGAACTCCAATCCCGCCTCGCGGGCAGCATCAGCCAGGGCCTTTACACGCCCGTGATAGAGATAGCCGCCGCGATCGAATACAACTTTCTTGATGCCTTTCTGTTGGGCGCGCTCGGCGACCAGCTTGCCAACCAGCCTGGCGCCTTCGATATTTCCGCCGCTTCCCGCGCCGAAGCTCTTTTCGTTCGAGGAGGCTGCCACAAGCGTCCGGCCCTGACGATCGTCGATGACCTGCGCGTAGATGTGCTTGAGGCTACGGAATACCGCCAGTCTTGGCCGCTCCGCCGTGCCCTTGACCTTCTGTCGGATCCGCCGATGAATCCGAATCCGAATTTCATTCTTTGCCGTCTTGCGGATCATGTGTCTGCCTTACCTCGCGCGCCTACTTACCCTTTCCACCCGAACCGCTCTTGCCGACTTTCTTGCGCAGAACTTCGCCCGTGTAGCGGATACCTTTGTTCTTGTAAGGGTCCGGTGGCCTCAGCGCGCGCATGTTGGCCGCCACCTGCCCCAAAAGCTGCTTGTCAGAACCCGTCAGAATGATGTGCGTGTTCTTATCGATCTTGCAATCCACCCCATCGGGCAGGAGGAATTCGATCGGATGGGAATAGCCGAGCACGAACGATACAACCCGTCCTTTCATCTCGGCGCGGTATCCGATTCCGACAATGTCCAGCTCGCGCGTGAATCCGCTGGATACCCCCTGAACGGCATTGGCCGCGAGAGCCCGCGTGAGCCCGTGCAGAGCCGCGTACTCGTCGTTGTCCCGCACCACCTCAAGGCGTCCGTCCACCTGATGAACACGAATACCGTTCGGGATCGGCACTCTCTGCTTGCCCTTGGGCCCTTCGACCTGGAGTTCCTGGCCGATCTGCACCTTTACGCCTTGCGGCAACGGGATCGGCTTCTTTCCAACTCTCGACATGGCTAATACACTCCGCCTACCAGATCTGACACAGGACCTCGCCTCCGATGCCCTCTTTCCGGGCCATGGCGCCGGTCATGACACCCCGGGGCGTGGTCAGAATGTTGATACCGAGACCACCCAGCACTCGCGGAATCTCCCGTGCGCCGACGTAGACGCGGCAGCCGGGACGAGAGACGCGCTGGATCTCGGAGATCACGCTTACGTTGCCCGGCGTGTACTTCAGGTACACGCGGATCGCCTTGCGAGGACCTTCTTCCACCAGCTTGTAGTTCGTGATGTAGCCCTCGTCCTTGAGAATCCTCGCAATGTCCATCTTCAGCTTCGACGCCGGCACGTCCACCTTGGGGTGCCGGGCCTTGATCGCATTGCGGATTCGAGTCAGCATGTCGGCGATGGGATCCGATGTGCTCATTCCTTATCCTTCCACCTGATACTTCGATTCGGCGTCCTACCAGCTCGCCTTGATCACGCCCGGAACTTCCCCAGCCAGAGCCAGCTGGCGGAAGCAGATCCGGCACAAGTTGAATTTCCGCAGGTACCCCCGGGGACGGCCGCAGCGCTTGCAGCGGTTGCGCAGCCTGACGGCAAACTTCGGCTTCCTGCCCGCCGCCCGGGCGGCCCGGATCCGCTCGGCCATTTTCAAATCTTTCGCAATCTTTGCGGTCGTTGCCATTTCTCTTTCTCCCCCTCGCTATTGCTGCCGGAACGGCATGCCCATTTGCTTGAGCAGCGCCAGCCCCTCTGCATCGGTCTTGGCCGTAGTGGTGATGGAGATGTTCATGCCCTTCACCTTCTCGACCTTGTTGTAGTCAATTTCCGGAAACAGCAACTGATCCTTAATGCCAAGCGTATAGTTGCCCCGGCCGTCAAAGGACTTCGTGGAGACCCCACGGAAGTCGCGCACTCGAGGCAGGGCGACGTTCATCAACCTGTCCAGGAACTCGTACATCCGGTCGCCGCGCAGAGTGACCATGCACCCGATCGGCATTCCCTCGCGAAGCTTGAAGGCGGCAATCGACTTCTTAGCCCTCGTAATCACCGGCTTCTGACCGCTGATGGCCGCAAGTTCATTCACTGCGCCGTCCATCAGCTTGGCGTTCTGGGTCGCTTCGCCAAGGCCAATGTTGATCGAGATCTTCTCGATCTTCGGCACGGCCATGATGTTCTTGTAGCCGAACTCCTTGATAAGCGCCGGAATGACGTTCTTGTGATAGTGCTCTCTCAGCCTTGCCTTCATCGCTCACTAGCCCTTCTTATCCAGCACCTCGCCGGTCTTCCTGGCGATCCGGACACGGCGAGTCTTGCCCCCCACGGTCTCCACGCGGGTGCCGATCCGCGTGGGGACGCCTCCGGAGGTCAGAATCATGACGTTGGAGACGTGGATGGGACTCTCGCGCTCCGCGATCCCGCCTTTAATCTGCTTCGCAGGATTCGGGCGCGTGTGCTTCTTGGTCATCATGACGCCTTCGACCAGGATGCGGCCCGTCTCCCGGTTCACATCGAGGACCCGGCCGACCTTTCCTTTGTCGCGGCCTGCGATGACCTTCACCATGTCGTTCTTCTTGATGCGGATGCGAAGCCGCTGCTTCGGCTGTTCCGCCGTCCGGCGCGTAGGTGCCTTGGCCATCCTAGATAACCTCCGGAGCCAGCGACACAATCTTCATGAACCGCTTGTCACGCAGCTCGCGCGCCACCGGTCCGAATACGCGCGTGCCGATGGGCTCCCCAAGCTCGTTGATCAGCACTGCCGCATTCGAATCGAATCGAATGTAGGTGCCGTCCTTGCGGCGGGTCTCCTTGCGCATCCGCACGATCACGCACCGCACTACTTTACCCTTCTTGATATTGGAGTCCGGGGCAGCCTCTTTCACGCTCGCTGTAACGACGTCGCCAAGGCCGGCCCGCAGACCGAGGTCGCCGCCGCGCGGCAAGATGCACTGCAGCCGGCGCGCGCCGCTGTTGTCGGCCACCTCGAGGATCGTTCTCATCCCGATCATTGACGTTTCTCCTTATATCCTGGTCGCCGCGTTTACTTCTCTTCCGCGATGGCCTCGGCCTCTACCGCAGCCAACGCACTGCGGCGGATAATCTCGCCAAGACGCCAACGCTTCAGCCGGCTCATCGGGCGGCACTCGATGATTCGCACCATATCGCCGACCCGGGCCGAATTCTCCTCGTCATGCGCGTAGAACTTCTTACGGCGTGTCACGATTCGCTTGTACAGCGGGTGCGGGACACGGCGGGTCACCTCGACGACGATCGTCTTGTTCATCTTGGTCGACACAACTTCGCCAACCTTCTCGTTCTTGTGAGTGATTTTCGTCTGATCCGCCATCGTCTACTCACTCCCCCTTGGACGCTGCAGCCAATTCGCGCTCACGCAGAATCCCTAATACCCGCGCACGGTCCTTCTTGAGCTCCCGCAGCTTCTTCAGGCCGTCCATCTGTCCCATCGACATCTGGAACCGGAGCCGGAACATCTGTTCCTGCATCTCCACGGCCCGTGCCTTCAATTCTTTGTCGTCCAGCTCCCGTAGCTTCTGCGCCTTCATCTCTTCACTCCTGAAGCCTACTCGCCAGGCTGGCGAATCACCACCTTAGTGGGGATGGGCAGCTTCTGAGCCGCAAGGCGCATCGCTTCCGTAGCGATGTCCGGTGCGACTCCCTCCATCTCAAACATGATCTTTCCCGGCCTGACCACACACACCCATTGCTCGGGCGCGCCCTTACCCTTACCCATACGGGTTTCCGCGGGCTTCTTGGTGATCGGCTTGTCCGGGAACATCCGGATCCAGACCTTGCCGCCGCGCTTGATGAACCGCGTCATCGCGATGCGGGCCGCCTCAATCTGGCGATCTGTAATCCACCCACAGGCCAGCGCCTTCAGCCCGTAGTCACCGAAGGCCAGCGTCGCGCCGCGCCAGGCTTTCCCGGTCATGCGGCCTCTTTGCTGCTTCCTGTACTTGACCTTCTTAGGCATCAACATGGCTTGCTATCTCCGTTCACTCCGCCGAAGGCGCCTGCTCCTGGCTCTCGGTGCCGGG
>JADGHK010000111.1 GCA_019686145.1 Bryobacteraceae bacterium
TGACTTGACGGTCGTTTCAGCGCGATCGAATTCCCGCGGTTCTGGCGGTTTCCGATCGGGGCTTTGCCTCCTGCCCTGCCGCCACACAACCCCTTACCTTCATTTTACAACTCCGCTGCCGCTGATCTTGCGATTCCGGCAGACGGACCATTGCGGGGTCGGCGGGGGGACTAGTCTCGCGTCCCAGACATACGTGAACAAGGGCGGGCGACCTTTGCCAGGATGGAATCCGCTGTAGCGGTCCAGACGAACGGCCGGTGTGAGCGGTTGTAGTCGCGCACAAATGCATCAATCTTCTCGACCAACTCTTTGACGCTGCGGAAAGAACCGCGGCGAATCGCCCGCTCGTAGCACCTGTTGCCAATACCTCCCCGAAGCTTGCACGCGGCAGCTTGCGCAATCCCATTTTTGCCCTGAGTATATACCACGCGCGAAGGGCTACGGGGCTTTCACGGCTTCCACCTCGAAGCAGACTACAAGCAGCCGCTCAGGGGCACAGCCCACAGGCACCTCCCCTGAGCGGCCTTGACAGTGCTCAATGGCCCGTCATTTGCTTGTATGTCCAGTACGCTTGCTTCTCTGTCAAGGCCGTCTCGCCGCACAGCAGGCCTGACCCGTTGCAGAGCCCGTCTCCATCCCGGAGCGAACTGTAGAAAATCTTTGCCCACCAGGGCTGCCGGTTGAACAAGTCGACATACGATAGGCGCATTTGCTCTGCGTGTGCGTAGTCATATAAGCCGTTTTGGGTGTAGCCCATTTCAGTCAGCCACAGCGGGCGCTGACCTAGCACCAAGCCGTTGACCCGTTCCATCTGGCTTTTTACCTCGTCGTGGTTGGCCCGGTAGAGGTGCAGGCTGATAACATCAAAAAGACCGCCGAAGTAGTTCCACAACGGTTTCATCCAGCTGTCGTACCAGTCGCATCGAGAGCCGAGCTCGTTGTGATTGTACGTACCACAGCTGACCTCGGACTCGTCCTCCATTAGTTCAGGTCCTACCACAAGCGCGTTCGGATCGCCAGCCTTGATTCCGTTGTATGCCGGAAAGAGGTATCTCATAACGAATTCATTCAAATAGTTGCCAGGAGGCGCGGACAGATTCCTCGCATTGTACATACAGCCGTGGTCGGGCTCGTTCCACACCCCGTACGCCTTAACAGGATTGTCAAAAGGATACTTGTTGCGGTAGTGTTGAGCCATGGTGTAGAAGAAGTTGTACGTGTAATCGGGATTTACGACTGCATAGCCGGCATCCAGGCATTCAGGAGAATTATTGAAGGCCAGAGGACTGCAATCAACACAGGTCGAACCTCGCGCCCAAGCGGGCGCCCATATCGCAGTGATGTACACCTTCATCCCCTTGGAGCGGGCGTACTCCACCATGTAGTCAAGCTGGTAGTCGAAGTTGAACTGTCCTTGTGTCGGCTCAATGAAGCGCCACAGAGCATACAGGCGCACCCATTGGACTCCGGCGCGTGCCGCCTTTTCGAGTTGCGGGCAGTATCCGTAGCCGGAGCCATACTGGTCCTGTCTGTATACGTTGGGGCCGCAGTGTGATACCGATATATGCTCGACATCGACCCCAAACGGCTCGAATTGCGCATTGAGGGTTGGAACTACCACACCCAACGCCAGCAACACCTGAAGCACAAGCTTCGTCCGCATCTTCAGTTCGTCCTTTCCGAGTGAAGTCGCCGTAGCACCGGTGCAAGCAGCTGTGGAAATACCATACGAGGAACAATTCGAAAAAACAATACAAAAAAGCAGAGCTGAATACCTGCCAATCGGACGGAAAATGGGATAGGGATTTTTTGGGTTCGGCTAGCCCTGGTCGGTGGCTCGATGCACGCTTTCGGTGCGCCGATATTCGCTGGCGTGCGGCCAAAGTAGTGTCGAAACTCGCGTATAAAATCGCTCACGTTCATATAGCCCAGCATGGCGGCTATCTCTCCTACCGTTCCGTGACCCCGCGCCAGCAGGGTGGCAGCGTGGCGCAACCGGACAACCCGCAAATAGGCACGGAAAGTGGTTCCGACTTCGTGTCTGAATAGCCTCCTAAGATGCCTGGAGTTTTTCGAGGAACAAAATCGCTGGTAGTACCCGATAACTGGCGATCCGGCGTGAAGTCGCCGTGCTGGTACGAGCCAAAGCTGAACCTCACCTACAATGACCTAGCGATCCATTACGGCGTCGGTATCCTGCCGGCGCGGCCGCGAAAGGCCCGGGACAAGGCTAAGGCCGAGCAAAGGGTACAGGCCGTACAGCGCTGGATACTAGCCGCACTGCGCAAGCGCCAGTTCTTCAGCTTGGCCGAGCTCAATGAGGCGATCGCCGAACTGCGGAGAAGCTGAACCAGCGGCCCTTCCGGAAGATGCCGGACTCGCAAGCCGAGCTGTATCGAACATCGACCGGCCGGTACTCCGGCCGCTCCCGCTGCGGCCCTATGTGTTCGCCGAATGGAAGAAGGTCAAGGTCAATCTCGATTACCACGTGGAGCTCGACGGCCACTACTACAGCCCGCCCTACCAACCGGTGGGCAAGGAAGTGGAGCTGCGCTACACCGCCGCCAAGGTGGAAGTTCTCTATCAGGGCAAGCGCGTGGCCAGCCATGCACGCAGCCGCAAGCCGCACGCCAACCGTAGCCTCCCCGAATACCGTCCGAAATCACACAGCGGTACCTGGACCGGACGCCGAGCCGCATCATCGAATGGGCCGGCAAGGTCTGTCCGTTCACGGCTCGGTTGGTCGAGGCGATGCCGGCCGACAAGCCGGACCCGGAGACGGCCTCCCTCTCGCCGCTAAGCGGGCCCGAGCGCGGCGAAGCCGCCCGCACCCGCGCGGTGCACCTGAAGGTGCACTGGTATCAGAGCGTGAAGTCTATTCTGGCGACCGGGCTGGACCGGCAGCCGTTACCGCAGCTTGTGCCTGCCCGCACGCCGGTCGAGCACGACAACCTCCGCGGCGTTGACTATTATGCGGGCGGCGAGCCGACGCAGGGGGTGGGCGGATGCTGATCAACCAGACCCTGGAGAAACTGCATGCGCTGCGGCTGATCGGCATGGCCGAAGCGTACCGCAAGCAGATGGAGACAACCGAGGCTGCCGGCCTGAGCTTCGAGGAGGGCTTCGCCCTGCTGGCGGATCAACACTGGACGTGGCGCGAGAACCAAGCCATGGCGCGCCGGCTGAAGAAGTCCAAGCTTGGATGCCGAGCCGTGCATCGAGGATATCGACTGCCATCATCCGCGGGGCCTAAACGGTCGCTGAGGCGCAGCCTGACCAGCTCGCAGTGGGTGGCCGCAACACCTGTCGCTGCTGTTCATCGGTCCGACCGGAATCGCCAAGTCGTGGCTGGCGCAGAAGGCCTGCCGCGATGGCTACACCGTCTGGTAACGGCCCGCGGCGAAGCTGTTTCGCAATCTGGCGATGTCGCGGGCCGACGGCAGCCTCGGCCGCTGCTGGGGACGATTGCCCGCACCGACGTGCTGGCGGGGGACGACTTCGCGATGGTGCCATTGACGGAACGGGAGCGGCGCGACTTGCTCGAGCTCTGCGACGACCGCTACGGCCGCCGCTCGACGATCCTGACCAGCCAGTTGCCGGTGACAAGTTGGCACCAGCAGATCGGCGACCCGACCATGCGACAGCATCCTCGACCGGCTGGTGCATAATGCCCATCGCATCGAGTTGTCGGGCGAATCCATAAGCAAAGAAGAAGGGGCGTGGGCTGCAGGAGGATCGCTCATGACGGCGCCGCGGTTGGTGCTCAAGCAGCCCAGCGGCTGGTTTGCCGCCGGCCACGGGGTGGCGGAGGCGCTGGAGTAGCTATCGGATGCGGCTTTCAAGGTGTTCATCTATCTCTGCCTGAACACGGACCGGCACACGGGGCGGATCACCCTTGAGCAGGCCGAGCTGGCCGCCGCATTGGGCAAGAACGTGCGCGCGATCGACGCCGCCATCACCGAGCTTCGCCGGACTGGCAATGCGTGGTCGAGGGCGATGCGATCAAAATCACCGGCCGGTTCTGGCCATACCAGAAGCGGGCCGCGTTTCCGGCTCCGGCGTGTGTGCGGTCTGTGTTCACAGCGGCCGACGAGAAGCTCGCCGTGGCGCTGTATCAGCGCGGTGTGTCAATCAAGCAGCTCGAGCCCGCCATCTGGCTGGGCTGCGCCCGCAAATACACTGCCGCACTGAACCGCCAGACGTACCAGGCAATCATAAGCTTGGCCTACTTCGATACGCTCATCGACGAGGTGATGCAGACCGACGTCCCTGATGCCTATTGGAAATACGTGCGCCGAAAAGCGGACCAACTCGAGCAAGACTGGCTCGAAACCTGGCAGGCTCCGCGGACCGGAGACCAGCCAGAGACGCGGCAATATCCGGTGGGCCCTCTGGCTCCGGGGTGCCCCCCCATCACCGGAATCGCGCCACATCCCGGTGGGATGCTCGAACACGGAAACGAGACCATGGAAACGAAATGATGCTGCCTGGGGTCCGGACCAACTCAATTCTTGACGAAAAAGGGGCACCTCCGTCATCATTGCGTGTCCAGCGTCGCTTCGCTCCGACGCTGCCCCACTTCGACGGAATACGCAGCTGCGGTAGAATCGACCACATAGTGCACGCTACTATATGAGCCTTCCAGAGCACATGCTTCGGAGTCTAGAGATGCCGCGATCTCGCAATGAACGCATGCCTACTCGCACGTGGTCGACCCTGGTCTTCTCTTGTGGGGCCGTCATCTATACCCTCGTCCTCGCCGCACTTGCAGCCCGAACCTCCCTATGGGTCGACGAAGTCCTCCAATTGCTGGGGACTCGAGACGAGCTTACAATTACCGGTGTACTCAGATGGGTGATGCTTAACCCAGGAGGTGTACCACTTGGCTACTTGACGCAGAGAGCCTTTATTCAAGCCCTCGGCTATTCTGTACTTACAGCACGGTTGCCATCGATCCTCTTTACCGTGCTAGCGTGTTTAACCGTTGCTGTAATGTGTCGGCAGCTAGGTCTAAGATCCGGCAAAATAGCTGCGATGCTGCTTGCCACATCCCCTCTCGTGTTTCGCTATGGCTTCGAGGCACGACCTTATGGCCAAGCCCTATTTCTGAGCATTGGCACCACTGTGATATTTCTCTGGCTACAAAAGCGCCCAAACTGGAGGCGACTGGGGGTATACACTGCTGCTATCGCCATGGGGCTGTATACCCAGCCGTTTTCAGTGTTCACTCCCATTGCGCATGTAGTATCGATGCTGTTCTCAAGAGGAGCGTCGAAGCGAGCGGTTACTGCATCGGTATCATGGACTATTAGGACTATTAGCGCTGTGTTACTGGGCGCCTTATTGTTTCTGCCATGGATCCTCGCCGCATATCCCCATTGGAGAACTAGCATCGCGACGAGCAAGTATGCGTTTCGCCTGGAGTTATCGCTTGTTTCCGTGATCCTTCGAGAGGGCTGTGGTAGTTACATTATTGCATCACTGCTGATGGTTGCGGCCGTCACCGCCTTAAGACGCTGCAATATGCCGCGCGGGGCGACATTGTTGTTGATCGCGATGACTTTAATGCCCGTGGCTGGTGCACTCATAGCGGATGCTGTTGCCGGGTATTTTTTTGCGGCACGTCAATTACTGTTCATGTTGCCGCCACTGGCAATATTGGCCAGTGAGGGTATCTCCGAGTTGTACAAGATGCGCACTTCATGGGGGACAGCGATGTTCATAGGGATCCTGGCTGCGTCTGTGCACCAAGACATTCGGATGGTGCACAAGCCCAGAGAGGATTGGCGCGCAGCGGCCGCCAGCATCCACCGTGCAATCGAGCCGAATGGTTGCGTAGTCACCGCGCCGGCGGAGTGGGCACCCCTGTACGAGTTTTTCGAGCCCGATCTGAAGGTACACCGATGCGGTAGTGCTTTGGGTTTCACCGAGACGATTGTGTTGGCCATCACTCCGTACACGACCGGCGAGGACGTCCGTAGAGCACTGGCTTCGATTGCACAGGCAGGATTCGAGAATTCGGTTGCCGAAGAGGCCGTCGGGTCGACGCGGCTCAGAACCTTTCACCGTTAATTATAGTCAGTTAAGGTCAGCCGGCGAGGAATGGGCTGATCAGCTTCAGCGAAATCCGAGCGCATTGCTACCCTACCCTGGCGGACAGGTCGACGTCGAGGAATGCCTGCTCCGAGAGCTTGTTGTAAAATGGAGATTCGTGGTACGGTGTTCGAGGCCAAAACGCCGAAGGGGGCGATGCGCATCATCTTAGCGACAGCAGACTGAGCGACACAATGATTCGCCGGAACCTGCCGGTCTTTGCTTCTGGCGGCGGGTACCAGATGCTATACCGCATGCGGATGCGCGCCAGCATTTCCGGGAAGCTGTCCTTGAAGCGCGCCGAATGAGCGCGTCACCCCGGTCGCGTGTGCGATTTTAATCACGTTTTCCTGTGTGTAGCCAGGACATTGCGTAGTTTGCGGTTCCTACAGCGTCGTACCGGCGTCTCGGCACCAAAGACCGCATTGACAGGCGCATTCCTTTGCTCTAGTGTCGCGTCCCAGAAATACATGAACAAAGGCGCGCCACCTTTGCCAAGATGGAGTCGGCGGTAGCGGTCCAGACGAACGGCCGGTGCGAGCGATTGTAGTCGCGCACAAATGCATCAATCTTCTCGACCAACTCTTTGACGCTGCGGAAAGAACCGCGGCGAATCGCCCGCTGAGTGATGAGCGCAAACCAGCGCTCCACCTGATTCAACCAGGACGAATAGGTCGGCGTGTAATGGATGTGATAGCGGGGGCGCTGCGCCAGCCACGTGCGTACCTTCGCATGCTTGTGCGTCGAGTAGTTGTCCACGATCAGGTGAACGTCCAGGTCCGGCGGGATGCACGCGTCCAGGCGTTTCAGAAACGCCAGGAACTCCTGGTGTCGGTGACGCGGCTTGCATTCGGTAAATACGGCGCCCGTGGCGATGTCGAGGGCGGCGAATAACGTGGTCGTGCCGTGACGGACATAATCGTGAGTGACGCCCTCGACATATCCCAATCCCATCGGCAACACCGGTTGAGTGCGATTCAGAGCCTGAATCTGGCTCTTCTCGTCCACACACAGCACCAACGCGTAGTCCGGTGGATTGAGGTACAGGCCGACGATGTCGCGCACTTTCTCGACGAAGAACGGATCTGTGGAAAGTTTGAATGTCCGGCTGCAATGCGGTTGCAGCCCGAACGCCTGAAAC
>JADGHK010000112.1 GCA_019686145.1 Bryobacteraceae bacterium
CTGATGGCCCGCATCTCCGCGCCCGCCCACCCGCTGTAGCTGACGCGCTGGTACATGTCCAGCCACAGCTTATCGATAGCGGATGGATCGCGGCCGAGGAGCACGGGCGCCAGAGATCGGTGGATTACCTCTTCGGCGGCGTGCGGCGACGGGTAGGTCTCTCCTAATCCCGTCAGTCCCTCGTCTGTGTGGATGCGGATCCACATCCACTGAATCGGTCCCGCGTGGACGGTGATTCCACGCTCCATCGTGATGGTTTCGATCGAAGTGATGCGCATCGTCGTCTCTTGTGCCTGGGCGCCGGCTTATGCCTGCATGCGGATCGGTCTCATGTCCCTGAGCATAAGGTGCACCACCGCAAATGCGATCAGGTGAAACGTGCCCATGATCAGAAACATCGGCGTGTATCCGAAGTGGCTCACGATATAGCCGGGTACAACGGCGGAGAAGATGACACCGCCGATTCCCCCAAAGCATCCGCCAATCCCCGTCACGGATGCCACCGCCTGGCGCGGGAATATGTCGGATGTCGTCGTGTAGAGATTGGCGGACCAGCCCTGGTGCCCCATTGTGGCGAAACAGACGAGCGCAATAGCGACGGCGGGCGACTCTGCCAGCACGGCGAGGGCAGCGATTGGCATGCAGCCGGCACAAAGAATCATCGCGATTTTTCGTGCTCTCCCGTTCGGCATGCCGCGCCGGATCAGGTATCCGGAAATCCATCCTCCTCCCACGCTGCCGAAATCGGCCATCAGGTAGACGACCGGCAGCGCCCACCCGATCTCTTCAAGGCGGAAGTGGCGCTCGTTGAAGAGGTAGCGCGGCAGCCAGTAAAGGTAGAACCACCAGACGGGGTCGGTGAAGAATTTCGCCAGCGCGAAACCCCAGGTTTCCCGGTACTTCAGAGCATCTTTCCAGCCGACCTTCGGCTCCTGCGCTTCGGCTTCTCCATCGCCGTAGATGTACTCAAGTTCGGCTTTGTTCACGCCCGGATGCCGCTTCGGCAGGTGATAGAACTTCAGCCACAGGATCAGCCAGACAAAACCGGTTGATGCGGTGATCAGAAAGCAGAAGCGCCAGCCGAGCGCAAGCGTCATCCATGCAAAGACCGGAGGCCCGACCATGGAAGCAACGTTCGAGCCCGCATTAAAGATGCCTGTGGCGAAAGCCCGGTCCTTCTTAGGGAACCACTCCGCCACGCCCTTTATGGCAGCGGGGAAATTTCCTGACTCTCCCAGGCCGAGCATTCCCCGCCACAAGCCAAGCTGTGCCGGGGTCTGAGCCAGCGCGTGCAGACCTGCAGCCAGCGACCACCACGCGACCGACACAGCATACCCGATCTTGGTCCCGAAGCGGTCGATGAACTTCCCCATCATCAGGAAGCCGGCGGTGTATGTGATCTGAAAAGCCGCGTTGATGTTGCCGTATGCCGCGTCGCCGATGCCCATTTCCGAGCTGATCACGGAATTGAGCACGGAGAAAACGATGCGGTCGAGATAGTTGATGGTAGTAGCAAAGAAGAAGAATGCCAGCATCCACCACCGGATGCTTGTAGGACCTCGATCAACCACCCGGCGATTATATCCTGCCGTTGCCCGCCCGCGTGCCTACCAGTTGGTTTCCTCGCGAATCGTCCCCGCGAGCCGCTTGCTGACCACGACCTCCATGCCGTTTGACATGTGCAGGAGCCAGCGCTTGCTGCTGAGCGGAGAGATGCGGCGGATATGGTCTGTGTTGATGATGGTCTTCCTGTGAATCCGGCGGAACGGCGGGCAGCTCAGGCGCTCTTCGAGTGAGCGCAGCGAATGATTGGCGTAGTAGCGGCTGCCGGACGTGATGATGTACACGACTTCTCCTTCCGCCTGGAAAGCAATGACTTCATTGGGCTCCAGCAGATGCAGGTCATTGCCCTGCCGTCCCACGATTTTTCGTGGGGAATCAGGAGGACGGGCAGGCGCGGTCTGCGTGCGCAGCCCTCCGATCTGCGTTCGCACCTTCTCCAGGGCGGCTGCCAGCCTCTCCTTCCTTACCGGCTTGAGGAGGTAGTCGACGGCGCCGACCTGAAACGCTTCGAGGGCATGCTCATGGAACGCGGTGACGTACACGATGAGCGGCAGCATACGCCCGTGCAGTTCACGAGCAACAGAGAAGCCGTCGGCCTCCGGCATCTGGAGATCGAGGAACACGACATCCGGCTGAAGGCGGCGGATCCGTTCAATCGCATCCGCGCCCGTCGCCGCCTCCCCAAGCAGGCGCACGTCGGGGAACTCTTCCAGTTGCTCTCGCAAGACCTGCCGGGCGATCGGCTCGTCATCCACGATGAGAGCCGTGATCACAGCGCCACCTCCACAGACTTGCTCGCGGGCACCAGGAACCCTACGGAGGTTCCCTCCGGTGAAGACTGGATGTCGAGGCGTCCCTCCGGCCCGTAACAAAGCCGCAGCCGGCGCCGCACATTCTCCAATCCAACGCCTCTCTTCTCGTCCGTGAAGCCCTTGCCCGAATCGACCACCCGGATGCGAAGCCCTTCCGGCTCGTGGTAGGCCTCCACGCGAACAAAACCGCCTTCCGCTTGCGTAGCGACACCGTGTTTGACCGCATTCTCTACCAGGGGCTCGACTGAGAGAACGGGGATCGGCGTGCGAAGCGCCTCCTCGGCGACGTTGATCTCGGTGCGCAGTTTGGGGCCCAGGCGCAGCGCCTCGATTTCGAGATACGCCTTGACGATTTTCAACTCCTCCTCGAGAGCAATATAACTGCGATCCGTCTGCAGGAAGTAGCGAAAGATGTCGGCCAGGTTCAGGACCGTGCGGCGCGCTCCAGTCGCGTTCCGCGGAATGACTCCGTACAGCGTATTGAGCGCGTTGAAGAGAAAGTGCGGGTGGATCTGTGACTGCAGGGCGCGAAGCTCCGCCTGAGTGACAAGGCGTCGCAGTTCCGATTCGCGAAACCGTTCGGTTTGGTCGACGATCTCCCTGCTGAGCCGGGCCAGCGCCTGCAGGTCCTCGCTCAGATAACGGCGGCCTCCCTGACGCCGTCCAAGGAGAAGGAAGCGGCTGTCTCCGTAGGACGGACGGAGAGGGACGACCGCTTCGATGCCCCTTTCCGCCAGCAGATCCCGGCAGTGCGCAGGCAGATCCGCACTCAGAAGAGGGAAATGCAGGTCGAGCGCAAGCAGGCTGCCGCTGATGTCGCTCGCCGGCACGATCTCGGCATCGATGAATCGCGCAACGCGGGATTCCGCAGCCTTGAGATAGGCAGCTTCATCCTTTGTGGCTGCCGCATCGATTCGAAGTCCCTCCAGGACTTTCTCCAGATCGGGCCGTTGAAAGATGATCCGGGTCAGCGCGGCTTGAAGACGCGTGCGCAGCACGGCAAAGAGCACAAAAGTCATGCACGCGCCGACCATCAGCATCCCCTCGCTGAAGGGGTCGCCGGCCACGCTGTCGCCCAGAACCTTTGCGGTCCGGATGGCTCCAAACGTCAGCAGGGCCGCCAGCAGGATGTTGGCGAGGAAGCGCAGAAACGCATCGAGGAGCACGAACCGGTAATCCTGCAGCAGGACGAACAAGGCGAGTGGGATGCTGGCGTGATGCAGGAGCAGCTCGAGAGGCCAGGGATGATCGAAGGTCCTCGCGTCGAAGTGAACGAACGACATCGCAAAGAGAAACAGCGACATCGTACCGAGCACGCGTGAGAGCACCTGCTTGCGGTCGCTTCGGCCGGATCTGGCAATCAGATGGATCGCCGAAAGCACGGTCAGGACGCCGAAACCGATCGTGATCAGCGTCAGCGCCAGGCGGTGGCTCTGCGGACGCGATATCAGAAGCTCGCTTCCATGGACGGCAACGGCGAGGATGCTTAGCAGATACCCTGCCACGACGATGTAGCGGTGACGTCCGGCGGGAGAAAGGTGCAAGAGCACCGCTGGCAGGAGGCTCAGCGCGGAAGCGCTCAAAAAGACCAGGAAACTGTTGGGATTGCCCTCACGCGCAAGGACCGCGATCACAGCGAGGGAGCTAAAGTGCCAGGAGAAAGCGAACAGAGCCGCGATCAGAGAGAGTCGGCTGCTTCTAAGACGGGCTCCGGCGCGATCGCGCAGAAGCAGGTAGATGAAAATGCCGAAAATCAGCGCGCCGACGGAATGCCCGATCGTGTTGACGAGCAGGGGCTCGTGGACAGTCAGCGTATCGAGACTGGCCGAGACGCTATGAATCACTCGCTAATCCTGCGGGATCGCCCACCGCTCCCCGCATTGGAACACCTTGAATCTCTGCCGGGGGCGGGAGAAGAGCATGTGATCGATAAAGCAGTTCACGTCGACGGTGTCGAACGTGAACATGTCGTAGTGCATGGGAACAAGCCACTCGGCGCGGATATCCTCTGCAAGCTGCGCTGCCTCTTCGATCGAAAAATTGCCGGGCACGCCGCGCTTCGGGTCCCGCCCGTTAATCGGCAGGAGCGCAACCGAGATCCTGTGCGGACGAAGCCGCTCGACCAGGCCGTCATAGGGGACGCAGTCGCCGGAATGATAGATTGTCCAGGGGCCGAAGTGCATGAGGTAGCCGAGATACGGATGGCCGTCCAGCGGTTTGAAGTCCAGCCGTTCGTGTGCGGAGGGAATCGCTTCAATCCGGCAGGATTCACCGTACTTCGAGTATTCCACCGGCAGGTCCTCGTCGGTCGTCGTCATCCTGACGTAGTCGACTCCCAGCGCGTGTGCGTATCCTGCGGCGCTTTTGGGCAGAACCAGCCGCGCCTGCCGCGACGCTTTGAGCATGGACAGGATCGAGGCTACATCCAGATGGCTGCCATGCCGGTGCGTACTTAAGATCATGTCGGCATTGCGCACCTGCCATCCGCGGAGAGGCGAAGCGGTGATGCGAATGCGGGGCTGGTCGGTATTCTTGTACTTCAGTGTCTGGTATTCGGAGAGGTAGGGGTCAATGTAGAAGACAATCTGCCGGTATTTAATGACAAAACCGCTCTGGCCAAGCCACCACAGGGTTGGCGTCGGAGCCTCCGTCGCGTCTATTTCTGCAAGCAATTCCTGTCCTCTTCGTACCGGTTGGATCATTTCTTCTCCAAGCTTGAGGCGGAAACAGGGGCCGCGGCTGCCCGCGTCAGACGGTCCCGCACGGCGTGCCACGCTTCTCCCTCGGGCGGCGTCTCCACGGCAATCCAGTCCCATCCTTCGGCGTCCAGCCGGTGCAACGTGTCGTAGAGAACGGCTGCGTACCTCGAGGGTTCGGACGGCATCTTCACACCGCCCGCTGCGGGGGCCGGTTGCCGGAACCAGACATAGGCGCCGCGGCCCGGCGGCAGCGATCCGTCCGACACCAGCACGAGTCTGGTCGATGGGCTGTAGTGCCGCGGATGCAGGCCGGGTGACATGTGCGCAGTTCCGGGTTGCGCCAGCGTCTCCACCGGACCAATCACTTCCTGAATCTGAGACCTGGACACTGCTCCCGGCCGCAATAGAACGCTCCGGTTGCCGGCTAGCGAAAGAACGGTCGACTCGATGCCTACTGTCGCCGGTCCGCCGTCCAGCACCATATCGACGCCATCGCCAAGCCCCGCAAGCACGTGAGCCGCAGACGTCGGCGAAAGCTGCGTAAAAGGATTTGCGCTGGGAGCGGCAATGGGTACCTGAGCCGTGCGAAGCAGTTCGAGGGCCATCGGGTGAGCCGGCATCCGCACGCCGATCGTCGGCAGTCCAGACGTAACGTTATCCGGCACCACTGGCTGCTTTTCGAGAACCAGAGTGAGCGGACCGGGCCAGAACCTCTCAGCCAGCATCTGCGCCTTCTCAGGCCACGACCGTACGAGGCTCCGCGCCATCTCAATGGATTCGACGTGGACAATCAACGGACTGGTTGCCGGCCTTCCCTTGACCTTATAGATCCGCGCGACAGCCTGAGGGTTCAGCGCATTTGCGCCCAACCCGTAAACCGTTTCGGTCGGAAAAGCGACGAGCTTGCCCTCCCGGATGAGCTGAGCGGCTCTCTCGATGTCGCTCTTGCCTCCCATCTGGCTGCGATGCTCCAACTAGTCCAGATCGTCCTTGCTGCTGTCCCCCGCGGTCTTGCCTGTACGACGCCAAACCAGGTAGGCGTGAATCAGGCTTTCCAGGTCCCCATCGAGCACCCTGTCAACGTCGCCAATGGCGAGTTTCGTGCGATGGTCTTTGACCATCCGATAGGGCGCCAGTACGTAGCTGCGGATCTGACTGCCAAAGTTGATGTCGAGCTTGCTCTCCTCGAGCTTGTCCTGCTCGGCGCGCTTTTTGGCCATTTCATGCTCATAGAGCCGCGCCTTCAACTGCTTTAGAGCGCTTGCCCGGTTCTTGTGCTGCGACCGCTCGTTCTGGCACTGTACGACGATACCCGTCGGAAGGTGGGTGATGCGGATGGCCGAATCGGTGCGGTTTACGTGCTGCCCTCCCGCGCCGCCTGCCCGATAGGTATCGATGCGCAGATCCTCCGGCCTGATCTCAATCTTGATCTCGTCATCAACCTGCGGATAGACAAAGACGGAGGCAAACGAGGTGTGGCGCCTGGCATTGGCGTCGAACGGCGAGATCCGGACCAGCCGGTGCACGCCAATCTCCGATTGCAGCAAGCCGTAGGCGTTTTCACCGTTGATTTCGAACGTCACCGATTTGATGCCTGCGCCTTCGCCCTCCTGCCGGTCGGTCACAACTGCTGTGAAACCGTTGCGCTCTGTCCAACGCAGGTACATGCGAAGCAGCATCTCCGCCCAGTCCTGGCTTTCGGTGCCACCAGCACCCGGATGGATCGTCATGATGGCTCCCCGTTCCGCGTTTTCGCCGGTCAGCAACATGCCTGTCTCGATCCGCTCCAGGTGCTCGGAAAAGACCTTGAGCTCACGGGCGAGTTCGGCGCCGACATCCTCCCCTTCGCGCGACAGCTCGAAGAGGGTTTCGATATCCGATACCCGGCTCTCAATGAGACGGTCGTCCTGGAGCGCCTGCTCCAGCCTCTTCCTGTCCTGAAGGATCTTCTGGCTCTTTTCGGGGCTGTCCCAAAAACCGGGAGAAGCGATCTGCTCTTCCAGTTTCTCTAGTAAGGCTTTCTTGCTGGGGACGTCAAAGATAGCTCCGCACAGCTTCTGCCTGCTGGCGGAGCGAAGCGTACTCTCGTTCCAAATCTTCGAGGGTCATAT
>JADGHK010000113.1 GCA_019686145.1 Bryobacteraceae bacterium
TCACAACGCGGTGGCTACTGTGACGTGGCTGCGCGGGAAACACAACGTCCGGTTCGGTATGGACACCCGTGTCTACCGTGAGTTCCGCAACCGGTATCCGACCGCCATTGCCCCGCAGCTCACCTTCAACTCAACGTACACGCGTGGTCCTCTCGACTCCTCGCCGGCTCCGCAGCTAGGCGGAGAGCTCGCATCATTCCTGCTCGGCATTCCAGCCGGCTCGATGACCGTCGTCGATTCCACCGCTGAGCAGAGCATCCTCTACGGCTTCTACGTGCACGACGACTTCAAGGTGTCGAGCAAGCTGACCCTCAACATCGGACTTCGCTACGAACTCGACACACCGATGACGGAGCGGTTTAACCGGGCAGTGACGCATTTTGCCTTCGACCAGTCCAACCCGATCGAAGCGGCGGCGAGGGAAGCCTATGCGAGGAATCCGATCCCGGAGATCTCGCCGGACCAGTTCCGGGTGCTTGGAGGCTTGACATTTGCCGGAGCGAACGGAAATCCCCGGGAGTACTGGAAAGGGGAGCGTAATAACTTCATGCCCCGCTTCGGCTTCGCCTACCAGCTTCGTCCGAAGACGGTGATCCGCGGTGGCTACGGCATCTTCTACAACACAATCGGTATTCTGCAGTCGAACACGATCACCAGTGGATTCAGCCAGACCACTCCGATTCAGGCGTCGCTGGACAACGGTCTGACCTATATCGCGACGACCGCCAATCCGTTCCCGAACGGACTGGTCCAGCCGCTCAAAGCTGCTGGAGGACTGAAGACCTTCCTCGGTCAGGAGATTTCGTTCTGGGATACCCATCGCAAGAACCCGTACGCCCAGCGCTTCTCCCTCGGCTTCCAGCAGGAACTGCCGATGCTGTTCGTCACCGAGATATCCTACGTCGGCAACCGCGGAACGCGGCTCAATGTCAGGCGCAACATCAACGCGATTCCGAACAAATACCTGAGCACGTCGCCGGTGCGTGATCAGGCCTGGATCAACTACCTGAACCAGCAGTTCCCGAATCCGTTCCGCGGCCTCGACCCGATTTACGGCGCCAACATCACGCGGGCCCAGTTGCTCCGGCCGTATCCGCACTTCGGCAACATCTATACCAATGAACCCATTGGCTATTCGTGGTACCACTCGCTGCAGGCCCGGTTCGAGCGCCGCATGAACCGCGGATTCACGTTCCAGCTCTCCTATACGTGGTCCAAGGCCATGGAGGCAATTGAGTTCCTCAACGAGGGTGACCCGATGCCGAGTGAGGTGATCAGCTCCTTCGACCGCACTCATCGCATCGTTGCCAGCGGCATTTGGGAGATTCCGTTCGGACGCGGCCGGCGTTTCGGCGCCAACCTCAGCCGCCCGATCGACTTCATCCTTGGCGGCTGGCAGTTGAACGGCGTCATGCAGCGCCAAAGCGGTCAGCCGCTTGGCTTCGGCAACGCCATTTTCAACGGCAACCTTCACGACATCGTTCTTCCGGACGATGAGCGCAGCGTAGACCGGTGGTTTAACACAGAGGCTGGCTTCAACCGCAACTCCGCGGCGCAGCTTGCTTCCAACCTGCGTCAGTTCCCGCTGCGTTTCAGCGGCATCCGTGGACCGAATCAGGATCGGTGGGACCTCTCGCTGATTAAGAATTTCCGGATCACGGAACAGGTGAACATGAAGTTCCGGGCAGAATGCTTCAATGCGTGGAACCATCCGAACCTGGCAAATCCGAACACGACTCCGACCAGCGCAAGCTTCGGCGTCATCACCGGCCAGGATGCTCCGCGGTCCTGGCAGTTCGCCCTGATGCTGACCTTCTAATCCATCCGACCACACCATCCCGCTGGCTCTTTGGGGCAGCGGGATGGTGACCTGCGCTATCCTGCCCTTTTTATTTGGCCTCTGAAACGATTACACTGGAGATAATGGCTGCGCCGGATTCTGTCAGGGAGCGGGCAGCCGTTGACGGCGAGCATAAGTCTGGCGACAAACACCACAAATCTGACATCCGAAAACGTTGTTCGATCTGCCGGAATCGCCTCGATTGCGGTATTGACCAGCCGCATCAGCGGTTTGATGCGCGAAGTGGTCCTCGCGAGGCAATTTGGCGCCGGCGAAGCGTATGACGCATTTCTGCTCGGCTTTCGCATTCCCAACCTGACAAGAGATCTCTTCGCGGAAGGAGCTCTTTCCTCCGCCTTCGTTCCCACCTTCACTCACTATCTGTCTACGAGAAGTAAGCGGGAAGCTGCCGAACTGTCCAACCTTGTGGCTACCGCCATCATCGTCATCGTAGGGCTGATGTGCCTTCTCGGCATGATTTTCAGCCCTGAGATCGTCGATCTGCTCGCCGCAAACTGGCGGCAGACCGCCCCCGGAAAGTTCGAGCTGGCAGTCCGGCTGACGCGAATCATGTTCCCATTTCTCCTGCTCGTGGCCCTGGCTGCGCAGGCGATGGGTATGCTCAATGCCTGCAACCAGTTTGGCGTGCCGGCCCTGTCCTCGACGGCTTTCAACATCGGTTCTCTGGCCATCGGTTTAACGCTTGGTTTCTGGGCCGGTCCCCACCTGGGGATTACCGCAATTGAGGGGATGGCCTTCGGGGTCGTGATCGGCGGCATGCTGCAGCTCGCCTGGCAGCTTCCGAGCCTGTGGCGTCACGGCTTCTCGTTCCGGCCTGCGCTCGATCTGTCACACCCGGGCATGCGGCAGATCCTCAGCTTAATGGGTCCCGCGATCCTGGGCAATGCCGCCGTTCAAGTGAATGTGGCTGTCAACACCTGGTTTGCCACGGGCATTTTCGACCCGGTCCGCGGCTACGACGGCTCCGTAAGCTGGCTGGCGTATGCCTTCCGGTTCATGCAGCTCCCTCTTGGGCTCTTCGGTGTCGCTATCGGTACCGCTACGCTGCCAGCAATTACCCGCAGCCTTTCCAGCAACGACATGGAGGAATTTCGGAGGACGCTGTCGCGCTCTCTGGGTCTGGTGTTCCTGTTGACTGTTCCGTCCTCGGTCGGTTTGGCCGTACTCGGGCGGTCGATCATCGGCGCCATTTATGAACGCGGAAGGTTTGACAGCTACGACACGCAGCAGACGGCAATTGCGCTCAGCTGCTATGCGGTCGGACTGGCGGGCTATGCCGCATTGAAAGTCCTCACGCCGGCGTTCTATGCAATGAAGGATGCGCGGACGCCAATGATCATCAGCTTCCTCTCCATCGCGATCAACTACGCCGCCGCCTCGATCCTGATCCACCGGCTGGGGCTCGGGCACGCCGGACTCGCTCTTTCCACCTCTGCCGTTGCCCTCTTCGGGTTTATCGTACTGTTCTCACTGCTTCGAAAGCGGGTTGGCGGTATCTACGGCCGTGCGCTGCTTGCGAGCTTCGCCAAGATCACGCTGGCTGCCGCTGTGATGGGCGCCGCAGTCTTTCTCTCAAGCTGGGGCGTTCGCACTCTTCTCGGGGATGCGTGGTACACGAACATGGCCGATCTGGTGGTCTCCATCCCCTTCGGACTGGCGGTTTTCTATGCCACGAGCCGCAGCCTCAAAATCGACGAGCTTGAGCTTGCGACAAATGCTCTCGTCGGGCCGGTTTTGCGGCGCTTTGGACGCCGCATGTTAAACTGAAAATAATCCATGCATCCGGACATTAAACTGATCCTGGACTTGCAAAGTGTGGATCAGCGCATTGCCGAACTCCAGAAAGAGATTGCGGCGCTTCCCCGCCACCTGGCCGAAATCGAGAAAGCTCTGGACTCGCACAACCGCCGTCTCGAAGCCGATCGGGCGGCGCTCGCCGCAAATCAGAAGGAGCGGAAGCGGCTCGAAGGCGACGTTCAGATGCAGGAGCAGAAGATCTCGAAGCTGAAATCGCAGATGCTCGAAGCAAAGACGAACGAGCAGTACCGGGCATTCCAGCACGAGATTGAATTCTGCGAGAACGAGATTCGGAAATACGAGGATCGAATCCTTGAGCTCATGGCCGAATCGGAGCCGCTCGAGAAGAACGTCAAGGCGGCAGAGGAAGCGTTGCGCCAGGAGCGCGCGCAGGTAGAAGCCGAGAAGGCCAGAGTAACGGCGCGGACCGCCGCCGACAGGCAACAGTTGGAACAACTGAAGCTGCAGCGCGAGCAGATCAGCCAGCAAGTGAAACCTGCGCTGCTGAATGCCTATCAGCGTATTCGCAAGCGTTGGAACACCACCAATGTAGCGGTGGAAGCAAACGAAGGACGCTGCACAGCCTGCCACCTGGCGCTTCGCCCTCAGTTCTTCCAGGACCTTCGTAAAGGCGACCAGGTGATGTTCTGCGAAAGCTGCGGCCGCATCCTGTACTACCATCCCACGATCGTGGTGGATGAACAGTCCGGCGGACCTGTCGACTCCTCCGGCTCTTCCACTCCGCCCGCGCCTCCTTTGCAGGCCTCTTCGCAGGCGCAAGGCTCCGCCTCGGCAAGTAGCGCTGCAAGGAGCGCCTCCGAGTTCCATCCGATGCCAATCCGGCGGCTCTAAGGTCGCTCCGCCCGCCGCCATACTCTCTCCGGCTGCTCTTGCAACATGCGCATGCCGCCTGTCTTACAGGCTCTCTACTGCCTGTATTTCGGATATTGATATCCTGGAATATACCGCTCTGAGTGTGATAACATCCCCTTTCGGCCCGGTCTCCCCGGATGATGCAGCCGCGGCCGGTACCCACTGGCCGTAGCGTTCGTTACGTCCGATGAGTCGGGCTAACGCCAGGTCCCTGGGCTTTTTAAAGGGACCGATCTCAAGGGGAGTGATCGAGGGTGAAAACCTACGAAAGCAGCGAGATCCGCAACGTCGCCTTGGTTGGCCACGGCCATTCCGGAAAGACCACACTTGCAGCGGCAATCCTCTACACCACCGGCGTGACCAATCGGCTGACGCGGGTGGATGAAGGAAATACTCTCACCGATTTTGACGAGGAGGAGGTCCAACGCAAGATCACGATCTCCACTTCGCTCGCCTTCGCCGAGTGGAAGAAGGCGAAGATGAACCTGATCGATACTCCGGGATTTAACATGTTCCTTTCCGATACGCGCGCCTCTATGGTCGCTGCGGATTCGGCGCTCCTGCTCGTGGATGCCGTAGCGGGAGTGGAAGTGCAGACGGAGAAGGTCTGGCAGTTCGCAGCTGATTTCAAGATGCCGCGTGCCTTCGTCATCAACAAGCTGGACCGCGACCGCGCAAGCTTCCAGCGCGCGCTCGAAAGCATCCATGAAGTCTTTGGCCGGCACGCCGTTCCGATCCACCTGCCAATGGGATCGGAGAAGGATTTCTGCGGAATCATCGACCTCATCAACATGAAGGCCTACCGGTACACGCGTGACGGCGATGGCAAGGGACAGGAAATACCGATCCCGGACACCTTCATGGACGCCGCCAAAGCCGCGCATGAGCAGCTCGTGGAGATGGTAGCCGAGGGCGAGGACGACCTCATGGAGGAGTTCTTCGCCAACGGCACTCTGCCTGCCGAACACATCATCGACGGCCTGCGCCGCGAGATGCGCGAGTTCAAGCTCTTCCCCGTCCTGTGCGCCTCCGCTTTCCATAACATCGGCACCGACCTGCTGCTCGATTTCGCCGTCGACGTCCTGCCCTCCCCGGCCGATCGTGGCGCCGTGAAGGCAGTCTCTGACGGAAAGGAGGTCGAACGGCCGATGAGGGACGACCAGCCTCCCGCAGCCTTCGTTTTCAAGACCATCGCTGATCCCTTCGCCGGGCGTGTTTCGTACTTCAAGGTAATGTCCGGTGTCCTGAAGAACGACGCGAACCTCGTCAATAGCCGTACGGGCGCCGCGGAACGACTTTCCCACCTGGGTGTCCTCTCAGGGAAAACCATGACGGCGGTCGGTGAATTGCACGCCGGCGACATCGGCGCAGTTGCAAAACTGAAGGACACGCTGACCGGAGACACGCTCAGCGACAAGTCCGCTCCGATCGAGTATCCGAGGGTCAAGATCCCCGAACCGTCCATCGCGTACGCAATCGAGGCGAAGTCGCGCAACGACGAGGATCGAATGGGCAACGCAATCCACAAGATCCTCGAAGAAGACCTCGCTCTCCGGTTCTACCGCGACCCGCAAACGAAAGAGTTCCTCCTTGCCGGCAACGGCCAGCAGCATGTCGAGGTCGTAGTCAGCCGTTTGAAGCGCCGGTATGGAGTGGACGTAACTCTGCATTCGCCCAAGATCCCGTACAGAGAGACCATCCGCGGGAAAGCGGAGGTACAAGGCCGTCATAAGAAACAGACTGGCGGCCACGGTCAGTTTGGAGATTGCTGGATCCGCATGGAGCCGCTCGAGCGCGGAGCCGGTTTCGAATTCGGCAATGAGATCTTCGGCGGCGCCATTCCCAAGCAGTACATCCCCGCTATCGAAAAGGGCATCCTTGAAGCCGCTGAACGAGGGTATCTTGCCGGCTACCCCGTGGTGGACTTCAAGGTGACCGTGTACGACGGCTCCTACCATGACGTGGACTCGTCGGAAATGTCCTTCAAGCTCGCGGCGCGAAAGGCGTTCAAGGCGGCCATGGAAGTGGCGAAGCCAGCGCTGCTCGAACCGATCATGAGCGTTGAAATCCAGGCCCCGGTAGAGTATGCCGGCGATCTCATGAGCGACCTCAACGGACGCCGCGGACGCATTCAGGGCATGGAAACGAAGGGGAACACACAGTTCATCCGGGCTCAGGTTCCAATGTCGGAAATGCTGAGCTACCAGAACGATCTAACCTCTATGACGCAAGGCCGAGCGGCCTTCACTATGGAGTTCGACCACTACGACTTCGTTCCGGCTGCGCAGGCTGAGAAGATCATCGCAGCGGCAAAGGCAGGCCGGGCAGCCGAAGAGGAGGAAGAGGAATAGCCGGGAGTCCGAGGGTCGGGCAGCCCCTTCTCTGCCCGGCCCTTTTGCTTTCCAGTCGCATGCAGCCGCCATCTGCGGCTTGGGCCCTAGCCCTGGGGTAAGGTTGACCCCTTTGTTGGGCCTGTTGTACAGTCAAAGATTCGCGCCGATGTAAACCGTAATCAATCCAACAACGAAGGTAACGATGACCCAAAGTCACCGCCTATCGGTCCTGGTCTTTATCCTCATCCCTCTCGCAATTCTCACAAGCTGCGCTCAATCCAAAGTTGATCAGTTCGGGATGCCCTTTGTGCCCCC
>JADGHK010000114.1 GCA_019686145.1 Bryobacteraceae bacterium
ACCTCCCGCTTTGCAATGGAAGGGAGGCAAGGGAGACGCAACCGTCGGTCATCGCGCTGCCCGTGCCGTTTCCCTTCGGCGGAAACGACGAAATCGCCAACAAAGCAATCAACGCGTGCGCTCCGGACACCGCCGCCGCGTTCATTGAATGGCTGCTCGAGGAGAGCGGCTGGACGGTGACGGACCAGCCGGACATGAACCTCCAGAGGCCGATTCAAGCCGGCGATGTCTGCGTCCTCTTCCGCCGCTTCATGAGTCATGGTGTCGACGTCACTCAGGAGTATGTCCGGTGCCTGGAGGCGCGGGGCATCCGCCACGTACTGATCGGGTCGAAGTCCTTCCATCACCGGGAGGAAGTGGCAACCATTCGGACCGCGCTGCGTGCGATCGAGTGGCCCGACGACGAGCTCAGCGTTTTCGCGGTCGTGCGCGGATCCTTGTTCGGCGTGGACGATGGCACTCTCCTCAAGTTCCGGAAGCAGGTGGGGCGCCTCCATCCATTTCTCAATCTTGGGGATGAGCTCGCACCGGAGTTCGAGCCGATCCGAGACGCCCTCGCTTTGCTCGCAGATCTCCACCGCCGAAGGAACTACCGCCCGATCGCCGATACGATTCGACGCCTGATGGAGCACACGCGCGCGCACGCCGGCTTTGCCTTCCGGCCTGGAGGCGAACGAGTGCTGGCGAACGTCTATCGCGTCGCCGATCTCGCGCGAAGTTTTGAAGCATGCCGACCGACTTCCTTCCGCGCCTTCGTCGAGTATCTGGAGTCGGAGGCCGAAGTTGGCGAGATGTCGGAGGCGCCAATTCTTGAGCGGCAATCGGACGGCGTCAAGCTCATGACAGTTCACAAGTCCAAAGGCCTCGAATTCCCCGTAGTCATCCTGGCCGACCCGGCGGCGAAGCTGGCTGGAGCGGAAGGCGGGTCGCGGTACGTGGATCCGGATCAGCGGCTATGCGCCCAGCGGCTGCTTGGCTGGGCGCCGTGGGAATTACTGGACCATGCAGCGGAAGAGGCACAGCAGGAGCGCGAAGAGGCGGACCGGCTGGCGTACGTCGCCGCCACGCGGGCGCGCGATCTCCTGGTTGTGATGGCTGTCGGCGAAAAGGAACTGGAAGACCGGTGGCTCAGCCCGCTCTGGCCGGCGCTCTATCCAAGGCGGGAGCACTGGCGAAACCCTTCGAGGCCGCCAGGGTGCCCTGTGAAGGGAGATACGACCGTCCTCGACCGCCCGCTCGCCCATTACGGCGTGGATTCTTCCATCCGTCCCGGCCTCCACAGATCGCAAAGAGGCGTTGAGGTCGTCTGGTTCGATCCGGCGGTCCTTCGCCTCCGCGTCAGGATGCAATCGGGTGTTGCGTATGAAAACATCCTGAAGGGCTCGGCGGAGCAGAAGCTCGAAGGCGTCCGCCGGTACAAGGAGTGGCAGCGCCGCAAGGCCGAAGCGATCGAGGCTGGCTCCCAGCACGAATTCGAAGTCATTGCGGCAACCGAGTTCCAGGATGAGCTGGGATCGGACATTCCCTTTGAGCTCGTTCCGCTGGGAGAGGACCGGGGAGGAAGGCCGGCCGGCCGCAGCTTCGGAACTCTCGTCCATGCCCTGCTGGCGGAAGCGGACGACATAGCAGAGCTCGCGCGCCTGGCAGAGATCCACGGACAAATCCTGCGGGTAGGCGCGGAGGAGCGACACGCTGCGGTTGCCGCCGCCAGGCGGGCCTTCCAGCATGAACTGTTGAAGGAAGCGGCCAAGGCGGAAAGGCGCCACCGCGAGCTTCCGTTCGTCCTTCCCTTGCCCGGTGGCCGGGTGCTCGAGGGTGTCATTGATCTTGCCTACTTCGACGGTTCGGTCTGGACGGTAGTGGATATCAAGACCGGCTCGGCGGACCGGTTGCGATACCGTCGGCAGTTGCAGTTGTACGGATACGCGCTGAGGCGGATTACCGGACAGCCCGTTCGCGCCGTGCTCCTCGAAGTGTAGCGAGCCCGGCCAGGCGTACTTTGAGGGCAGGCAGCGGCTCGCGATTCCTGGTACTCTCTGAGCTGGAACTGGGGGCACGGAGGGTTCAGCATGACCTTTGGTGTGATTGGCGGCGGTATCATCGGGTTGGCTGTCGCGTCCAGGTTGACGGAGTCGGTCCCTGATAGCAATGTGGTTGTGTTCGAGAAAGAGACCGAAGTCGGACAGCACCAGAGCGGGCACAACAGTGGCGTTCTTCACGCGGGTCTTTACTACAAGCCCGGATCTCTGAAGGCGAGACTGGCCGTCAGCGGGATCCGGCAGATGAGAGCTTTCTGCCAGAAGCATGGGATCGCCCATGAAGTCTGCGGAAAGCTGGTGGTGGCGTGCTCGGACGAGGAAGTGCCGAGGCTCCGGACGCTGTTCGAGCGCGGCCAGCAGAACGGCCTGTCGGGGCTCCGCTGGATGGGCCCGGAGGAGTTTCGCGAGATCGAGCCCCACGCATCGGGTATCGCGGCAGTGCACGTTCCCGAAGAAGGAATCGTCGACTATGGCGAGGTCTGCCGTACGCTTCGCCGGATCGTGGAGAACGCAGGCGGAGCTGTTCGCACCAATTTCGAAGTGAAGTCTCTTCGCGCGACGGGCAGCGGATGGATTGTTACGGGCTCGACGCAGGAAGCCGAGGTCAACTTCCTCTTCAACTGCGGCGGGCTGCACTGCGACCGGATCCTGGCAATGGCGGGAGAAAGGCGCACAACCCGCATCGTTCCGTTTCGCGGCGAGTACTTTCTGTTAAACGAAGAAGGCCGCCGGCTGGTGAGAAATCTGATCTATCCCGTACCGGACCCGCGCTTTCCCTTCCTCGGAGTCCATTTCACGAGAATGATTCACGGCGGCGTCGAAGCGGGACCCAATGCGGTGCTGGCGCTGGCTCGCGAGGGCTATCGCAAGACCGACTTCCGGGCGCGGGATTTGGCGGATGTGTTAAGCTTCCCGGGATTCTGGCGTTTCCTGGCACGCTATCCATCCATGTGCACCTATGAACTCTGGCGGTCTGTGAGCGCGAACGAGTTCTGCCGGTCCTTGCAAAGGCTGGTGCCGGACGTGCAAAGGAAGCATCTTGTGCCGGGCGGTTCCGGCGTCCGCGCGCAGGCGCTTGCGCCCGACGGTACGCCCGTGCAGGACTTCGAATATGTCCTAAGGCCGACCGCGCTGCACCTGTTGAATGCGCCGAGCCCCGGAGCCACGGCTTCGCTCGCAATCGCCGGGCATCTGTTAGAGCAGGTTCTGCCGTTGCTGGCCGAGCGCGGTTCCTTGAGGCGGTCGACGTCGCAGACGTGACGACAGGACGGGGTCAGTGGTGTCGGCGCAAGGTTTGGGCCAGCATCCACTCGTAGAGTTCGTCCTGGCCGTAGGCGAGATCCCAGCAGTTGTGTCCGACGCCCGGATACTCGGTGTAGCGGGGATGTCCACCGGCTTCGCGAAGCGCCCGAATCATTGCCCGCGATTCTTCGACGGAAATGACCTCGTCATTTTCGCCGTGGAAGCACCAGCACGGTATGTCCTTGATTGTCCCGGCTAGCGACGGTCTCCCTCCGCCGGCGATTGGCACGATCGACGCCCACCGTTCGGGATACCGAAACGCCAGGCTCCAGGTGCCGTACCCGCCCATGCCGATGCCGGTCAGGTGAAGACATGCGGAATCGATGTTGAAATTCGCCTGGACCTGGTCGATGATCGCGATGGCCCGATTCGCATCCGAGTAGCCGGCCTCCCAGGAGCCGCGCTGCGACTGAGGGAAGACGCAGATGAACGGGAAGGTGTGCTCGCGCTGGCGGACAGCAGGTCCCAAGCCGACCATCGTCGGTGTGACGCCATCACTACCCGTCTCACCCGTGCCGTGGAGAAAGACGATGAGCGGATACGGCTGCCGGGCGTCGTAATGATGGGGCACAAACACCGAGTAGGGCGTCTCTCCCCCGGTAGCGGGATTCGTCAGGACTTGAGTTATAAAGCCAGTAGCATTGATGATCATTCCTCATCCCTTCGCCTGCGCCGGCGCTTGTCAAATCTCTCCACTTCGGGATCCTCTCCGGGATCCGGCTTGTCTTCGACAAGCGGGTCTGAATCGGCCACTTGAGAAATGCTGACTCCTTCTGTACCCTCTTCGGCCGTCCGGGATGGACCGACGTCCGCCGCCCAGTCATCCGGGCCGACTAAACCGATGTTGGTCAGGCCCAGGTTGGGATCCGTGCGGTCGGTGACAGCAAGGTCATCCAGGGCGTCATCGCCGTGAATGAACTCTGCTTCGGTGCCCCCGGCGCCAGCCCCGCCGCGGCCAACCCGGCTGTCGGCTCCAAGCGAACTGGAATCTCCGGTTTCGGCGGGCGCGTTCGGGTGGCCGGATCCCCCGGTGCCCACTCCCTCGGTAGGCGCCGCTTCGTTGTCTCCCAGATCGGTTGGCCCTTCTTCGGTCGTCCTCTTCGGCAGTTGCTTCTGCGTAGGTGTCTTCCAATAGTCCTTGCGGGAGGCCATCAAGCCGCTCCTACTATATGGATTGCCCCGAGCGGCCAAAAATAACGTGCCAACAGGATTTAGAGGATGGAATCCGGTTTGGATACAATCTGGCTGGCAATCCGAGGCAAAGCGGCCGGTCAGCCCCAGACTGAAGTCATCCCGTTGGAATCGGACGAACAGGCCCGGCCGTTCCGCCTGTCTGACACTTTGAACAAATACCGGCCTCTCCTTGCATATTGCGCCGATTTTTACTAATCTTCTTGCCGTCCCTCGAGCAGACAGTAAGTAAGCAGTCAGTAAGTAAGCAGATAAATCGATGTTCGAGGGCAAGGAGTCCCGTGCTGCAAATTCTCATTGGCCCTGATACATTCCGGCGCGACTTCCTGGATGGCAAGGGCAGCGTGACCGTCGAGTCCGCTGGCGCGCCTTTCGACCCCCTCAAACCGTTCGATCCGTCGGTAGCCAGGCTACACATCGTCTCCGCGAACGCGGACGCTCAGCTTTCGTTCGGGCAACAGGAAGGGCTGTCCTGCGGCGTAGTCTTCGATGCGGGAAGCGAGAACGGAATCGAACTGTCCTGGCCGGATGCAAATCAACCCGAGGACACCCTCCCCGAGGGAAAGCTTGCCGCCCGGCTCTTCCTCAGCGGCCGAGCAGGCGCGGGAGCCAGCGGTGTGTTTCCGGCGGGAGCCGCCAGCTTCCACTTCGGAGTGAGCGCGGGAAGCGCGGTTGGCTACGAAAGGCGCTGTCTCTTCGACAGAAGGACCCGGTCCGGGCGCATCATCTCCGAACTGATCGGCGGGCTCAGGCTGCCGCAGCATTGCGGTACGCCCTCGTCCATTCCCGATGAAGGAGAAGTAGTGAGCTTCCGCTACGCCGGCTTTCTCGACCTGGAAGCGCGGCTCAATTGGGGATACGAGCTTACAGGCATCGAAGGGTTCCAGTACCGGGAGATCGACGCATCCTTTCACTACGGCTTGCGATTGAAGGCCGGAGTAAACGCAGGTTATCAGCTCGCCGGAGAGTTCGACGTCGAGGCATCGCGCGGATCGCGGCCCGGTTGGGCACGGCTGACGGTCCGGAAGCAGAAAGCGTCGCGGTCCGGCTTCGCTGCCGCCTTTCGGGCCGATGGCGATCTCCGGCTCGGAGGTCTTCCGCAATCGGCCGACGAATTCCTCGCTGCCTTGATCGGGGTCGACGCTGAAAGCGTCCGACGCCTGTTCGAACGGGCGCGTACTTTCACGGATCTGGATCAGCTGGAGCAAGCCGCTGGCAGACTCCTCAAGAAGACCGTGCATGATCTGGCACAGAAATGGATTGGGAAAGCGCTCGATAACACCAACGTTCAGCAGTTTCTCGCGGCGGTGAACCGCTTCCTGGCGGAGCATCAGAACGCGGATCAAGCGGTTGTCAATGCGATAGCGGCTCTCTATGAGGACAACTACGAGGCCGGAAAGCTCGGTGAGCTGCGCCGGAGCCTGGCGCTGATTGCTGGTCTGCGAAGCCCCGATGAACTCCGCACGCTGAACGACGAGGCCGCGTGGACGATCATCGAACGCCTCGCCGGAGCCGATGTGCCGCAACTGCTGCAAGACGATGCGGCGTTTGCGCGCCTCACCACGACCGCTGAGCGGGGCGTTCAGTTCCTGGAAGGGGGATGGATGCCCCAGTTGCGTGACCTGATTCTTGAGCTCAAGTCTTCATTCCCGCTCGACCGAGTCTTCGAGGAACTGACGGAATATGCGTCCGAGGAAAAGCTCCTCACTCTTGCTGACGAACGGCTTCAAGGTCTCGTAGAGAAGCTCGTAGGCAAAGCCTGGGAGGAAATCAAGGAGAGCGGAGCCGCGGCGGTAGCGGCGGAGTTCAGGGACACGCTCGACAAGATCACGTCCTTCAAGGACACCTGGTACGCGCGGCTGACGTCCGCCGCCAGCCAGTCGTTTGCGCTCCAGGTGAATTACGCCTTTAGCCGGGCGTCCAGGAGCAAGGCGCTACTCGACATCGAGATTGATGTGACGACTCCGCTGGGGCAGAAGCTCTTTGCCGATGCCGCCGTGGGAAAGATGCGCGGGCTCTTCGACCGGGCAAACCTCCCGCTGCTGGTCGTCCACGAAGGCGTCCTTACCCACGAACTTACGAAGGCTTCTCACCTGTCCATTGCTGTCTTCGGCTGGCAGTTCAAGCGGCTTGCGGAGCTGGTGTCTCGAACGGAATACAGTCTGGAAGCGCTTCCGACCGGCATGGTCCGGGTCTTCACGACGGAAGCCGCCATCCGCCGGCGAATCGAGCAGAGGGACCGCGATGAGATGGCTGAGACGATCGAGTCCAACTTCCTGCTCCGGCTGGTAGGCGAGACGTATCGGCCGGACGAATTCGACACACTGGAATCGCTGCAAAGAAAGTCCTTCCTCGCGCGGTCGATCAACAAAATGGCCGTCGAATACCGCTTCTTCGCCGAAGACGACCTCACGTCGGTGAGCGAGCTCGGCGAATACTTGAAGCTGGCGGAAATTCTGGGCCTCATCCCTTCTGCGCATTCGATGGCCGAACAGCTCGGGCGGGAGTTTCCCGGCGGCTTGGGCAAAGTGACGGCCCGGTACCTGGTGACGTACGATAGCGACTCCTTGCGCGACGCATTCACATTCCTTTCC
>JADGHK010000115.1 GCA_019686145.1 Bryobacteraceae bacterium
AACACGCCCTCCTGGCGGCTGGCTCTCTTCCGCGAAGCGAATGACTGGTTTGCCGTCAATGCGCGGTTCACTTACTCGGGCGGCCGCCGCGACTTTGTGATAGACGAGTCCTTATTTGGGCAGAACCGGTTTGGGCCGAGCGACCGCCAGATCCTTGTGTTTGGGGACGCGCGCCGCCCGGTTACAACGGCCAACCTGACGTTCAGCCTCTTTCCTTCAGCGGCGGTTACTTTCACCAACCACACTGCGTTTCACCACACGAGAATGGAGGGGGACGCCTCCTATCAGGAGCTCGACAACCGGACGCTGGTGAGCAACTTCCTGAACTTCCAGTTCCTTGGCATTCGGTCCATTACGAACTCGACCGACGTTCAGTGGCGCGTCGTGAAGCGCCTGAGCTTGTTTGGGGGGTATCGCTTCACCAACCGGAGGATCCGGTCGATCGAGCAGTTCTCATCCAATGGGTTTGAGGATGTGGTCAACGCTTCCCAGGAGAATACGCTGCATGCGGGCGTGGCGGGCTTCCGTCTGAAACCCGTCGAGCCGTTGACGGTAGTCATTGAGTCGGAGATCGGCCGGGCGGACCGGCCCTTCTACACGATCAGCGACCGGAACTACCATTCCCTGGGCGGCCGCGTGCAGTACAAGCGCGGCTCGCTGCTGCTGTCGGCCGCCACCCGGACGTTCTACAACACAAACTCGGTGTCGCTCTCCTTCCATACGCAACGCTCGCGGAATTACTCGGCGAATGCGGCGTGGGCCCCTTCCCGCCGGTTTGCGTTCGACGCCAGTTACTCGAAGATTCACCTCGACACCCTCACCGGGCTTGCGTACTTCGTCAACTTCCAGATGGTTACTGGAGACCGGTCTCTGTACGTCAGCAATCTCCACACCGGTAGCGTTGGTGTGAACCTCGAATTGCCGGGCCGTATGGATCTGTATCTGGGATATACGCGAGTGCAGGACGTGGGCGACGGACGCTCACGCCCGGAGCTGGCGCCGCCGGCAGCGGGAAATGTGCCGGGATTCCTCGCGGCTGTACAGACCTTTCCACTCTCTTATCAGTCGCCGCTCGCGAGAATCTCCATTCCGTTCTTCAGCCGGCTGCGGCTCAACTTCGGTTATCAGTTTTATCACTACAAAGAGGACTTCTTCCGGTCACAGAACTACCGGGCGCACACTGGTTTCTCCAGCCTGCTCTGGTCGTTCTGAGTCTTTTAGATCAAAGACGCGCAGGAGTATGCCGGCCGTGCTGTTATCGCTCAACGGGCAGGCCCGCCTGCGTGTATGCGCGCCATCCGCCGTCAAGCGAAATCACGTTCTGATAGCCCATTTTCTGGAGCGCGTCGGCGGCAAGGGCGCTGCGGAATCCGCCTCCGCAATACAGGACCAGCACCTTGTTCTTGTCCGGTACTTTTGACTCGATATCCCGCTCGATAATTCCTTTGCTCAGGTGCATCGCCCCGGCGGCATGCCCGGCGTTCCATTCACTTTCTTCGCGGGTGTCGATCAGGATGTGATCGTCGCCGCGTTCCCGCATCTTCTTGTAGCCTTCAATGTCAATCTCCCGGATGCGGGACTTCGCGTCGTTGACAAGAGCTAAGAAACCGCTACTGTGCTGTTTCGGCTGCATGAAACTCCTCACCTCGCATTTCGGATTGCTTCCCGGACTCGTCCCTGGCTGCGCTCCAGCAGCCGTTCGGCTTCCTCGCGGCTCAGGCCGGTGCGAGCCATGACGATTGCCGTGCGGACGCTTTGGCCTGCCTCCTGGAGCAGCCGGGATGCGATCTGCTCATCGACTTCCCCGGCCTTGGCGACGATCCGCCGCGCCCGATCCCTCAGTTTCTCATTTCGCGGCTGCACGTTCACCATCAAATTTCCGTACACATACCCAAGCCGGATCATCGTGGCTGTGCTCAGCATGTTCAAGACCAGCTTCGTGGCCGTGCCCGCCTTCATGCGGGTGGATCCGGAGACGACTTCGGGTCCGGTGAGCGGGGCGATCGGGATGTCGACGGCGGCGGATAGGGCCGAGTTTGGGGTGCAGCTGATGCCGACCGTCACGGCGCCCAGTTCCCGTGCCTTCTTCACGGCGCCCAGGACGTACGGAGTACGCCCGCTCGCGGCGATTCCCACCAGGACGTCACCCGATTGGAAGCCGCGCTGGATCAAATCGGCAGCGCCCGATTGCGGGTCGTCCTCGGAGGCTTCCGTCGCGCGGGCGAGAGCTTTTTCGCCGCCGGCGATGATTCCCTGCACGAGATCGTAGGGTACGTCGAAGGTTGGCGGGCATTCGGCGGCATCCAGGACCCCAAGCCTGCCGCTGGTGCCAGCTCCAATGTAGAACAGCCGGCCGCCGGACCGGATCGCCGCGACGATCGCGTCGACGGCGCGGGCAATCTGCGGAATTTCGGCCTGAACGGCTTCGGCCACCTTCCTGTCTTCGGAATTGATAACGGAAAGGATTCCAACTGTATCAAGGAGGTCGATGTCTGCGGAAGCGGGGTTGGGCTGCTCCGTCAGAAGACTGCCCAAGCGGACGGGTTCGGGTAGGGGGGCATCGGCGCGGGGATCGCTCATTTGGCTCTCACGTTCGCGGAGATTGGACAGGGTGGAAGGTCAGGTTCGGAGAGACCTGGCGGGCGGCCAGAGATAGCCGCCCGTGATGAGAAACCTGTCAGGCGCTGAACGAGCTGCCGCAGCCGCAGGTGGATTTGACGTTTGGATTGTTGAACTTGAAGCCGGATCCTTCCAGCGTTTCGACGTAGTCGACTTCTGCTCCATCCAGGTAGAGCAGACTCGCCTGATCCACGAAAACCTTCAAGCCGTCGTAATTGTATGTTTTGTCGAGCATTCCAGGGTTGTTCTCAAACGCCATGGAGTAGCTGAAGCCCGAGCAGCCGCCGCCGACGACCGCGATCCGTAGCCCGGCAGGCTTCGGATCCTGGGTTTCCATGATCTCCCGAACCTTCGCCACGGCTTTTTCTGTGAGCTGAATCATATCTTATACTCCCTTGTGGTCGGGTCTAGTTGCAAGCTATCATTGTACCAATAGCATCAAGCATTTGCCAGCCTGGCCAGCCTGCTTCTTCCGACCTCATTTTCTTTGGATGAACTGCTCAGCGAATGGTTGCCAGGATCTGCTATCTTGAAGAGTATCGGCGGTTTCCGGCTCGTTTGATCCGAAGTGGACGAAGCGTAGACAGGTCCGCTACCAACTGAAACCCCAAGCCCCGCGGGCACGTCGTTGTAGGCATGAATGGTCTGGGCGGCGTCATCCCCATTCCCGCGGTGGGCGATATCAGGATCGGTCCTCCGAGTGAGCGGATCGGTCAGGCAAAGACCAGAGTGGACTATCGGCACACCGAGGAAGCGGAGCTCGTCCAACGTATCCAGGCGAAGGACGAGATTGCCTTCCGTGAGATCGTGGATCGCTATCAGGCGAAGGTCTTCTCGATCATCTACGGGATTCTCCGCAATCACAATGACGCTGAGGACATCGCCCAGCAAGTTTTCGCAAAAATCTACTTCTCCATCGGCAACTTCGATTTCCGAAGCTCGCTCCTCACCTGGATCTACAAGATCACTGTTAACGAATGTTACGATTACCTTCGTAAGAAGAAGGTCCGCAAGCTGGTCTACGAGAGCGACTTCTCGGAAGAAGACACCCTGCGGATGGAGAACTCCGAGCAGCACAGCGAAAAGGTGTCGATGGACACCACGCTGGCGCAGCGGGACCTGATCCTGAAGCTGCTGTCGAAGGTTTCAGAAGAAGACCGGACGTTGATGATGCTCAAGGAAGTGGAAGGTCATTCCGTTGAAGAGCTAGCGGAAATGACAGGAATGAACGAGAATACCATTAAGGTTAAGCTCTTCCGCGCGCGCCAGAAGCTGTTGAAGGCTGCGCAGCGGCTAACAAGAGGGTCCGGTACACTCGCCGGCTAGCCCTGGTAGTCCCCCACGAAGCGGACGAGCGCTCTTCTGATATAAAGTTTGCCAGGAGGGTGCAAGAGATCCGCAAGTGGGATTGAGTCGGATTGGATGATAACTCGAGGGAAGAAGCATGCACCAGCCGATCAAAGATGGACTTGAGGAATACCTGAGCGGCGAAGCAGATGGTTCAGCACTCCAGCAGTTCCATGCCCACCTGAGAGAATGCGAACCCTGCCGCAAAGAGGTTGAGCTGCTCTACGAGCAAAAACTCCTGTTCCGCTCGCTCCGTCCACCTCGCCCAGTCGCTCCAGCGCCGGGTTTCTACGCCCGCGTGATGGAGCGCATTGAGGCGCAGCAAATGCGCCCGTCGTTCTGGTCTGATTTACTGGAGCCAGTCTTTGCCAGGCGTTTGATGTACTCCTCGGCGATCCTCCTGGTCCTCCTGGGCACGTACATGTGGTCGACCGAGTCCAACTCTCCGTTCTACAACCCGGGACCCGAAGCTATCCTGGCAAGTGATGACTCCTCTGAAAGCTTCGGCGTTGACCTGGAGCGGGATCGCGAGAAGATTCTCGTGAGACTGACTACCTATTCTGAGTAAGACGTCCGTGGCAACGATGACCTTATACAGGGCGGGATGGCGCAACCCGAGAACACTCTCGATCCTGCTCCTCGTCTTCCTTTGCGGCGCGATCACAGGCGCCCTTACGCTACGGCTTGCATACGGCAACCCTCCTCCCCGTCTTGGCCCCTACTGGAAAGAAGGCGGCCGTGAAATCTCCTTACAGAAGTGGAAGCGTGAGCTGGACCTTACGCCCGATCAGGCAGCCGAGATCGAGATCATCCTGGATGATTTCGTGATGTACTACGACATGCTGCAGGCGCAGATGGATGACGTGCGCGCAAGCGGCAAGGCCAAGATCATGCAGATCTTGAAGGAAAATCAGCGCGCAAAGTTTGAGAAGATGCTGTCCGAGCTGCAGTCTAAGCAGATTCGCTAACCTCAGTTGAAGCCTTCCATTGATGTTGTGCGAGGTTGGTGCTAGACTAAAAGCGACGTGGACTGATTTAGGGATCGCGCGATCCCTGCTACTTGCAACCACGTAAAAAAGTGCTAAAGGCGAGTCGGTCTTCGAGGAATTTCAAACCCTGTGGCCTTTAGCCGCAGGGTTTTTGTTTTTTCTGCGAAACGCTCGCCCCTTCAAAGGAGAGTGGTATGAGTGTTTCGTGGACCTCAGTGTGTCCCGTTCCGTCTCTCGGTGGTGCTGAAGGGGAGTTAGTTTCGGTGCGGGTTCGTGTGGAACCTCGTCTCCTGGAAGAACTCCTCGAAGCCCTGGCGACGGTTTCCTTCCCGATTAACCCGCAAATCCACCATCACCTCGGCCCCAAGACCCTGGTTGATTTCCCCGCATACTCCCAGCGTCTGAACGAAGTTCGGGAAGCGCTGGCTTTGCATGGATTCGATCCTGAGTGCGTCGAAGTGCGCACCATGCTCGAAGCCTTGACGAACAGCGACTAGGGGCCGTCGAAGACACAGGTTATCCTGGTAGGTGCTCCTTGTCATCGGCCCTCCGGGCTCGGGTAAGACTTCGTTTGTCCTCGAACGCTTTCGCACGCATTTAAGCGCGGGTGATGCTGGCTGCCGGCTGCTCGTGCCGACAGCAACGATGGCCGAACACCTTCGGAACACCTTGGCTCGGGAGGGCCTGGTGTTCCGTCCCTCTTTGATCCTTACGCTTTCCAAGTTTCTCGACTCGCTCGATGCTGGATTACAGCCCGTCTCCGATCCGGTGCTGCATCTGCTGGTGGAGGACGTTCTACAAGACCTCAGCCCAGGCGAGTTTGCCAAGGTGGCAGACCTGCCCGGGTTCCGGGATTCTGTCGTTGCGCTAATCTCTGAAATTTCAGCAGCGGGAGGCGATTCCGCGCGGCTGGAAGCCGTACTGCGGAACCAGGAGGACGGTTTCGCGGCGGCCTTCGTGTCGGTGTTCCGGGCGGTTGAACAGGAGCTCGAGCGGCGAGGACTCGGCTTGCGGGGATTGCGTCTCACGCGGCTGGCCGAAGCCGTTGAGGAAAATCCTCCTGCCGGCCTCACTCATATCTACCTGGATGGATTTCTATCCTTCACCGCGCCAGAGCTGGAAGTGCTGCGAGCTTTATCGCGGCGGAGTGACATTACGGTGACTCTTCCCGAATGGGCTGGCTCGGTGTTTGCGCGGGAGGAATTGCGGCGGTCCGGATTCATGGAACATCGTCTCGAGCCACGGCCGCATCGGCCCCGGGTAGTTCTGTGCGCCGCGCCGAACCGGGAGCTCGAAGTTGAAGAGATCGCGCGCCGGATCCTCACGGCCGGCAGGCCGTTTCGCGAAATCGGCGTGATCCTGCGGCAGCCAAGGGCGTACCTCGCTTCCTTGCGAGCCGCCTTTGAGCGCTTTGGAATCCCGGCTCGCTATTACTTTGCGCCCGCCTGCGCCACCCATCCGGCGGTCCGTTATCTCATCGCCATCGTAGAGGCCATGAACGCAGGCTGGGAGCACGAACGCACACTCGAAGCGCTCATGATGAACGCTTCGGGAGTTGGTGCGACTCCGTCCGGAGATCGCTTTGACTTTCTTGTGCGCGAAGCCTTGCCCGGGCGGGGACTCGGCGCGCTTCGCCAGCACGCAGCGAAGATCACGGACGCTCGTCTTCATACCCTCCTCGACACTCTGGATCAGATGAATGACCGCTTGTCGGGCATGGCGACCGCGGCCGACTGGTCGGAGCGCATTACCCTTCTGCGCGGTCTGGTTGCGATCCGCACGCCCTCGCCGGACGGGAGTCATGAACAGGCCCTCAGCGACCGCTCTCAGGCGCTTGCACTCGACGCTTTTGATGAGGCTGTGCGCGAGGCAGTGGCAGCTCTCGGCGCGGATACGCTGCTCACCTTTGCTGATTTCTGGCGGCGGGTGCGGACCGTCCTGGATCTCACGCCGCTCCGGGTCCCGGATCACCGGCATAACGTCGTGCACGTCATGGATGCCTACGAGGCGCGGCAGTGGAGGCTGCCAGTCGTTTTCGTGTGCGGGATGCTGGAGGGAGAGTTCCCTGCGTACCCCGCACAAGACCCGCTCCTGCCGGACGCAGCCCGCGCCCGGCTGGCCGCCGCCGGCGTTCCAGTGAAGACTATAGCGATCCGTCAGCAGGAG
>JADGHK010000116.1 GCA_019686145.1 Bryobacteraceae bacterium
GCTGCTTCCTTTATACACCGCTCCGTCCACTATACTGATAGGGCACCTTTTATATGGCTTGTGTCTCTCGCGCTACCCCAAGCGTATTGAACGGATGCACCGCGCCTTCACCGGCGGTGAATGATCTTCAAGGGGCACTCGCGGGTATGTCTTGTCACATTCTTTTTTTGGCTAGAATGAGAGTTTCAAAGAATGCTCTGGCAGCCCGTGGATGAAACCAAGAGTCTGCCAACGACGTCTCGTGTTAGGCGCAGAGTAGAAAGGAATCCGCAATTCATGAAGTCTTGCAGGCCCGGACGCCTCTGGGCCATCTCGGCCTGTCTGTTTTTCCTGTCTGTCAGCACCCCCGAAACGAAGCTGGAAGCCTCTCAGTCTACATCGAGCAGCGGCGCCAGCGGCGCGCAGCAGGAACAGACTCCTAAGCCCTCAGATCCGCAGCCCGCGAAGCCTCCTGCTCAGCCTAAGCCGAGTCCTTTCGAAGCAGTGCCGGCTCAGGCCGAGGAGCCGAAGCCAGCGGAGCCGCAGAAGCCAGCCCAATCGAAACCTCAGAACCCGTTTGAGTCAGTGCCACAAGCGCCTGAGCAGCCGAAGCCGGAAGCTCCCCAGGCGCCGAAGCCCGGGACGCGGTTTGAAACGCCAAAGCCCGCGGCCGAGCAGCCGGCAGGACAGGTGCAGGACATTATTGAAGCCATCGAGTTCCGGGGCTCGCGGCGCATCCCGCAAGACACCCTGCGCGCAATGATCTTCTCCAAGAAGGGGGACCGCTACGATCCCGCCGCGTTGCAACGGGATTTCATGTCCCTCTGGAACACGGGCCGCTTTGACGACATCACGATCGAGCGCGAGCCTGGAAAATTTGGGTGGATCGTCCGCTTCCTTGTAACGGAACGGCGCGTAGTGCGATCGATTAAATACGAGGGTAACAAGTCTGTTACGATCTCGGAAATTCTTGACCGGTTCAAGGAGCGGCGCGTAGGCCTCTCCGTCGAGTCGCAATTTGATCAGAACAAAGTTCAGCGCGCGACAAACGTCCTGAAGGAATTCCTCGCTGAGCGCGGACGCCAGTACGCGACGGTAACGCCGGAGATTCGACAGATTCCTCCGTCGTCGCTCGAAATTACGTTCAAGGTCGTTGAGGGGCCGAAGGTGAAGGTCGGCAATATCGACATTGTCGGCAACTCGGTTTTCAGTGACCGCGTGGTGCGGCGAGCAATGAAGAACCTTCGGCCTGTCGGCATCCCCCATTCGATCCTGCTCGAGAATCTGTTTGCGAAGACCTATGACTCTTCAAAGCTTGAAGAGGATAAGGAGCGCATCCGGATGTTCTACATGGAGCGGGGCTACTTCATGGCGCGCCCAGGCGACCATAAGGTCACGATGAGGGATGTGGGCGGCGGAAAATTCAAGATTCCGCTCTTCTATCCGAACAGACCCGGCAAGCGGGCAGACATCGTTGTGCCGGTCGAAGAAGGCCGTCAGTACAAGCTTCGCAAGATCAATTTCGTCGGCGTCAAGCTGTTCCGTACACCGGAAAGCCTCATGCGGCCGCTGTTCCAGATGGGAGAAGGAGACGTTTTCTCGACTGCGAAGCTGCGGAAGGGATTGGACGAACTGCGCAAGCTTTATGGCAACTTCGGTTACATCGACATGGTGCCGGAGCCAAGCTTCGAGCCCATTCCGAACACCGACCGCATCGACCTGACCCTGAACGTCGACGAAGGCAGCCAGTTCTTCGTGCGCCGGATCGACTTTTCGGGCAATACGACAACCCGTGACAAAGTGATTCGCCGCGAGCTGCTGATCGACGAGGGCGACATCTTCAATACGCGGTTGTGGGAGGTCAGCATCCTGCGCCTCAACCAGCTTGGGTACTTCGAAGCGCTGAAGCAGGAGGAGGCGGCGCAAATCAACCGCGATACGAAGACAAACACCGTCGATATTACTTTGAAGGTGAAGGAGCGGGGTAAGAACTCCGTCAGCCTCAACGGTGGCGTATCCGGCATTGCCGGCAGCTTTGTCGGCTTCGGTTACTCCACGAATAACTTCCTCGGACTCGGCGAGACTCTGAGCTTGAGCGCGGAACTCGGTGATCGCATCCGGAATGCCACGTTCGGCTTCACCGAACCGTACTTCATGGACCGTCCCATTCAGCTGGGCTTTACAGTCTACACGCAGCGATTCAACTATGACATGGGACGGGAGGTGTCCCTGTTTACGGGCCGTAACTACATTCCGTACTTTGAAAGCATCGGACGAGATAACCTTTTGAATTACATCTCGAACGGTTACGGCTTCACGACGTTCATTTCTTATCCGCTGCGGCGGAGCTTTGCCCGGGTCGGCCTTACGTACGGGTACGACAGGCAGAACATCGAGGCGATTACTACGGCGTCGAAGGCTTTCTTCCAGTACTCCAATTTCCAGGGGCTGGACGGCGCCAATCAGCTATCCGGCATTCGAACCAGCCGCATCATTCCGTCTTATAGCTATAACTCGGTGGATCACCCGATCACGCCGACCCGCGGCCGCAGCTTGTATCTGTCGATCGCCTATGCTGGCGGACCTCTGGGCGGAAACGTCAATCTGATCGAACCGACGATCTCCGCGACTTATTTCCGAAGCGGGTTCCGGAAAGGACACGTCATCGGTATGCGCGGAATACTCCGGTTTGTTACCGGGTACGGCGGGCGCGTCGTTCCTCCCTTCAACCGCATATTCATGGGCGGCGAACAGGATGTCCGCGGCTTCGAAATTTGGGGCATCAGTCCCATCGCGTACATTCCGAGCGCCGCATCCGTGAACGTGCTGAACGACGACTTCTCAGCGCGGAAGCAGACCGTCGTTATCGATGGCGTACCGACAGAGGTGGGAGTAACGCAGACAATCCCGATTTACCAGTTGATTTACCCTGGCGGCGACACGCAGGTGATTGCGAACTTTGAATACCGAATTCCGATCGTCGGTCCAGTAACCTTGGCTTACTTCTTCGACGCTGGTCTCAGCCGGATTACCTGGAGGAATCAGTTGAGGCTGAATCAGAGCCGTGTCGACGAGCTCAATGCCGCGTTCCCTCAGGCAGGCTTCACGCCGGAAGCCGTCATCGCTCCTGGCACGCAGAAGATCCGGACATCCACAGGTCTGGAGCTTCAAATCATGATGCCGGTTGTGAATGCGCCCTTCCGATTGTATTGGGCGTACAATCCGACCACCGTACAGGAGATTCTGAATCCGCCCATTGTCGCGGATCGTTCGCAGTTTCCCAATCAGGCGACGTTCATCAACTCGATTCTTCAGTTCGGGCAGCCACGCCCGTTCCGGGAACGCCGCCGAATGTTCAGGTTCACTATTAGCCGTACTTTCTAAGGGACGGCAGGTAACTGGGGACCTTGGGGGTCCGTGTTACGATAGAGAGAAATTTAGGAGCTATTCGTGAAGATTCAGGCATTCGCAGTAATGGTGCTTGCGCTAGGCACAGCCGTATCGGGGAACGCGCAGGCGCCAGCCAGCAAGGTGGGCATTATTAACATCCAGGCTGCCATTATCAGCACCAAGGACGGAAAGAAGGCGGCGGCAGACCTGGAAGCGAAGTTCGGCCCTAAGCGGAAGGAAATGGAGGCGAAGCAGGCTGAGATCAACAGCCTGCGCGACCAGCTCCAGAAGGGCCAGAACACACTGAGCGAGGAAGCCAAGCAGAAGCTCGTTCGGGAGATCGACTCGAAAACCAAGGCGTTTAATCGTGCCGCGGAGGATGCGCAGGCGGAACTCGAACAGGAGCAGCAGAAGATCTTCAATCAGCTTGGCCAGCGCATGCTCGCAGTGCTCGACAAGTACGCCAAGGACAATTCGTACGCGTTGATCCTGGACGTGAGCCAGCAGCCGAATCCGGTAATGTTTGCGGCGAACGGGATCGATGTGACGCAGGAGGTGATCAAGCTGTACGACGCCAACTCCAGCGGTCCGGCCAGCTCGAACACCCCGGCATCCACTCCCTCAACGGCTCCCGCTGCCCCGCCGAAGCCCGCTGGCGCCCAGCCGAAGCCGGCTGGCGCGAAGTAGCTCCTCTCGGCTGCGCCTCGTGCTGGCCCTTGGGGGATCAGCACGAGGGTTGTGAGGCGAACTAGCCTCCGACCTGCTTCCTGGGACGCTTTTTGTTCGTCTCAATCAGCTTCTGCAAATCTTCGCTCGAAACGCTGCCCGAAACTTGCACTACGGGCCCCTCCGTCTTGAGCTGGAGGTTCTGCAGCAGGGCTGTGACGAAGGCGGCTTGAGGCGTGCCGTTCTGTGGCCGCACCATCCCGGACAGGAAGCGCAGGACATCGGCGAGCGCGGTCGCGTCCTTGTCCGAGCGCGTGACTGCTTCGCCTGCAAACTCGACCATCTGCCCGAATCTGACTCCGCCCGAGATCTGGTCAATTGCCTGGGAGAAATCCGCGCGGACAGGGCTGCCTCCCTGGGGAGCGAACTTATTAAGCTGATCCGCGGGAACCGTGGAGGCCATCCAGGCATGGTATCTCGCGCTCAGCTCCTGCGCTTTGGCTGCGATGGGAGCCTGGACGCCGTTTCTTTGGCCGCGCCGGTCGATCGCTTGCTTTACGCTCTCCGAGTCGCCCACCGCCGCGAGAGAGCCATCAAGAAACGCCACCCAGCCGCGGTTCGAGGCGCCGCCAGAGCTGGCGGCTTCGCCGGCAGGGAGCTCAATGATATCCACCCTTTTGTACGAGGAGACCTGCAAACGCTGCGCGCGGGCCGCTTCCAAGATCCTTCGAACGTCGTAAACGCCCCTTGCCAGTACAAGCCCGGTATGTGACGCCGCGTTATTTGAAATCACGACGACTTCCCGGACATCCCGGCGCGGATCGAACCCTGTGGCGGCAATGAACTTCTGGAGCTTCGGATCCTCGTTCTGCATTCGTCCGAGCAGGTAATGTCCGAGGGGAGAAGCTTTGACTTCATCAACGTTAATTCCAAGTATGGACTGCGCCTCTGGCGACCCCAATTCGAGCAAAGCCGGATCGACCGCGGACGCAAAATTCGATGTCAGGAAAAAGAATGTGCTAAGAATCAGGGCGTTTCTTGTAAGCGAAGGTCTTTTAGCCACGCTTGTCCTCCTTGCTTCTCTAGACGGAGCAAACTCGGGGAAATTTCAGCGGCCGACCGGCACTTGGTCGACCACTTCGATTCCAAATCCCTCCAGGCCGACGAGTTTTCTCGGATGGTTGGTCAGCAGCCGGATCCGGTGCAGCCCCAGGTCAAGGAGGATCTGAGCTCCCAGGCCGACCTCATGCTGAAGCAGCTTCTGGCCGTCCGGCGTGGTGTAGTGCATGAAATCGCGCGCATGCGGCACAAGACGCGAATGGCCGCTGGCGTCGCGCTGGACGCGGAGACCGGGGCCCGTCTGGTGCAGATACACGAGTACGCCGGCTCCTGCCTCCACAATCCGCTTCAAGGACGCACGGATCAGATTGTTGCACTCGCAATCCGTGGATCCGAATACGTCGCCGTATACGCAATGGGAATGCATCCGGACAAGGACAGGATCGTGAAGGCTGATATCCCCGTGAACCAGAACGAGGTGAGTTTCGGGATCAATCGTGCTCCCGTACGAGATGGTGCGGAAGCTGCCGATGTCATTTTGTATGCATCCCTCAGCAATCCGTTGGACAAAACGTTCATGGCGGAGGCGATAGCGAATCAGATCCGCAACCGAAATCATTTTCAGGTTGTGCCGCTTGCAGAACTCGATCAGCTCCGGCACTCTCGCCATCGTGCCGTCCTCGTTCATGATTTCGCAAATGACGCCGCCAGGCCGGAGTCCTGCCATTCTCGCAAGATCGACGGCGGCTTCCGTCTGACCTGCGCGAACCAGGACGCCTCCTTCGCGGGCCCGCAGCGGAAATACATGCCCGGGCCGCGCCAGGTCCTCGGGCTTCGTCTTTGGATCCATTGCAACACGAATCGTCAGGGAGCGGTCCGCGGCTGAAATCCCGGTGGAGACGCCCACCCGGGCGTCGATTGATTCACAGAAAGCGGTTCCAAAGTTTGAGGTGTTTGACGGCGACATCAGAGGCAGTTGCAAGGCATCGCAGACCTCCGGGCCAAGTGCAAGGCAGATCAGCCCGCGCCCGTGCGTCGCCATGAAATTGATCATCTGCGGCGTAATCAATTCGGCCGCAGCGGTGAGATCGCCCTCGTTTTCGCGATCTTCGTCATCGACGACAACGAGCATACGACCGGCGCGAAATTCCTCGAGAGCCTCTGGGATTGTGGCAAACGGCATTTAGACAACCAATCATTTCCATAGTACCGCGGGCCAGAAAAAGCAGCGGCGATGTGCGCGCGGAGCTTGTTTTGCCGGGCGATGCGGAGCGCGCGGTTCAGCTTCTGCCGGACCGGCAGAAATGCCATCCGGTGAGATTGGTGCGCGGCCCCAATAAAATAACTCTTGCACGGCCGGGCGGGAGCAATTAGAGTGTTAGATACAGTTCAAAAGTAACTGATAAATGACAGGAGGTCTTCCTACTTCTATGGAAACGGAATTTGCTAACGATTATATTAGCATTGGCAGCGATTTGTTATACAAGGTTAGCCTCGAAGCGAAGACTCAGGGCATGTCCGCGAATGAATTCATTGAAAGGCTGGTCGAGGATTACTTCGCAAGCACTGACCTTTTGGAACACTACTAGGTTAGTTATTGGCTGACTTGCTAAGTAGGCACCCTTAGTGCCTGGATAATCTCGTTTTGTAATTGATTGGGAGTTGGCGGGCAGCCAATCGGGGGTGGCTGCCGCCAGGTCAGTAAGGGTCGCACAAGCAATGCTCTTCGCCCCGCTGTCCGGCGGCTGTTTCTAGGCGGCAAGCCGGCAGGGCGATGATCTTTTTCCGACCGGTCCAGTCTCGCGGCAGCGAGGCGGTCTCTGCGGTTGCGCAGCAGGGGCCGAAGACGAAATCAGGGGTTCTGTCGAAGCGAGTACCTGCGGACGTTCTGGGCCTTTCCCGTTTCTACATCCACTGTGACGATGACGGCGTGCAGTT
>JADGHK010000117.1 GCA_019686145.1 Bryobacteraceae bacterium
GCAGGCGCCGGCCGTGGTCTTGCCGAGCTGGTTGCCGGCCATGAAGAGCCGCTCGCGGTGCCGGGCGCCCGCGGCGTGGAACTGCCGCTGCTTCTCGTAAGGCACGTAGCCGCGGATGCGGTCCTCGCTCGGGTCGCGCGGCTTCAGCTCCGCGGGCGCGACGACGCGCCGCCCGGTCTTCCCCTTGGGCCGCGCCGCCGCCTCCTCGGCCGAGAGCGGCTCGGCGTAGAGCGGCGGGTCGTTCTGGCGCAGCGCGCGCTGCGTCAGGACGGCCGGGTCGACGGCGTCCTGCCCGTTGGCGCGCTTCTTCTTGCCCTTCTTCGGCGGTTCGGGTGCAGGCGAAGCGGGCGCAGGCGAATCCGCCCCGCGCCCCGCGGGGGCGGGTTTCTTCTTCGGCATCGGTCGGGATCTCCGGAGAGGTGGGACGAAGGGCCGCAGCGCGTTTCCGGGGCGAGGCGGGCGCGCTCTTCCTCGCCCTCGATGAGACCACCCGGAAACGAAAGCGCCCGCCGCGGAAGGCTCCGGGCGGGCGCAGCGCTACGACCTTGCGCCTTTTTAGATGCCCCTCTTCACTTAGTCAAGAACAAACCGCGCACGCGGGCTGATGCCGCGTCAATGCTGTCCCGTAAACCCGCGCCTTAACAGTCAAATTCACGACGCACACAGAATACCGGGCACCGAGTGAAAAATACGAAAAAGCGGATGCAAGATTACATGGTTGTACATTGCTTTGAACCAGAAGACGTGACGCTCACCGGCCAACATCATTCGTCTAAGCTAATTCTCCTTACGGCCGACGTAGTGACAGGGTACCAGCTGCAGTCCGAATAATTTGAACGTAGCTCCGATCCGGAATGCTCGGCACCCCGGCTTGTTTCGTGAGCCATGCGGCGCTCCCGAAGCGACGGAGGTACCATGTACCAACACCGCCCCCCTGCTCGACGAACTGAATTGGGCCATCCGGAAGGCGGACGTTTGCCGGGAGCCGGATGGATCGATCAGTGGCGATATACGTCCCGAAGCCGAGACTCTCCTGCACGACTTCTAGTCTTCCGGCTAGTTCAATTGCATGTACATGATGTCGGGACCGGTAGACCGATAACGAAAGAAATTGAATTCGATGACTTCGTAGAATCATTTCCCAATTGAAATCTGGCTTGTTCGCCACCACAGCTACACTTCGCGGCACGTATGTAACTAGCGTTTGCGCCACGCTTTTCTCGATTCCAAGAGCCCGAGCTAGTTTCAAAACACAGTCTGGCTGCGGTTCGCCACGGTGGAATGCGGTCACCTGCGGCAGAACGTGCCCGTGCAGTGAATGCGAAAGAAGTTCTACTTCGATGATAAACCAATGAGAGAGGTCCTTGGCGACCAGAGCCAAATCGGGACGATAGATTTCGCCTTCGAACAGAAAACCGCCATCAAAGACGCAACATAAGTAATCAGGGTATATACACGACAACGCCTTCGCGGCATAACCCTCCACCTCTATTTCGTCTGGTTCGTCCGGGTCCCAGCTTTCGTAGATGTTGGCGCTCTCACACTCGCCGACAACCACTACCTTCATGCGTGGCTCCAGACTACTTCGGCAATTCCTTGCAACTCGGCTTCTTCCTCTTTCAGGCGCGCGAGCTCGGGACCCGTAGCGACAAGCGTAAAAACTGTAGCAGCAGATTTACCCGCGGACGGTCGTAGTACGCGACCAAGTCGTTGGATCCGTTGCCTGCGCGTGGCGGTACTTGCGGCAATAATCCCAATTTCGGTCTCAGGAACATTGAAACCCTCGTCGAGAGCACGACAGGTTACGAGGACCTCGTTCTTTCCTGTTCTGTAGTCCGCTAACATTTGCGCCCGCACACGGAGTGGCAGTTGCGAATGATAAACGCTGGACCGAACGCCGTTTTCCGAAAGGGCCTGGTGGATAACATTGCAGGCCTCGATATCCTCATGGAATACAAGAATTTTTTTTCCACGGTTTGCCGCAACAAGCTGTATTGCAAGGCGGACGCGTTGGAGACTTAGGTTAAGTATCCGTGATCGCCGCAAGAATAGCGATATGGTTTCTTGCGCCTCAATGCCGTTACGTTCGATGGAACGTGCGATCCCTCTGCTTAATTTATCATACTCAAGCTGAGTTTCAGCCTCTAACTCAAATATAACGTTGTGCAATCGAAAAGGAACAATGACACCGTCCCTAAGTGCATCGCCGTAGGTATACTTGAATATTACGGGTCCCAGGGTAGGAATTAAAATCTCTGTCAGCCAATCATCGTAAGGCCTCTCGGGGGTCGCGGAGAGCCCCAGCGAGGCCACTTTAGGGATTTCTAGTACTCCCCTGAATTCTTCGCTCGCGGCCTTATGGCACTCATCAACTATGAGGAAACAGGGGTTGGCTCTTCCTGATTTATACAGCTTAGAAGCAGTGTTTAGTACAGCCAAATTGATGCTGCCTACCCGCATTCTCTTCCCGCCGGTTACGATGTGTATCTCGTCGAGTGCAAGAGAAAAGAAGCTGGCTGCCTCCTCCCACCATTGATCCAACAAGGCCGCAGTAGGAACTACAACTAATACGGTGTCCGGCTTCAGGCGATCGATACACGAAAGCGCAAAAATTGTCTTACCGCCACCGGTCACGACACTGACGATTCCCCGGTGGTGCTGCTTCTCCCAACGACTAAGAGCTTCTCGCTGCCATTCTCGAAGAGCAATTGTCGACATCACTTAGCCGACGGTCGTCCGCCACTAATAATGGTTTCGATCTCACGCTCCTGTAATGTCGCAGCTGCGTTCTCCAATCGCAGTACATCAGCGCGAAGGAGCTCGTCCTTCAGGCGACGAACACTGTTCGGATTCACTTTTCCATTCAACTTTGAGGCTCGATACTCGGCAACTGCATCAAGAATGTATTGCCGAAGACATTCGTCCACTGCATCAGCAGACTCAATGTTTGAGTAGTACGGATGCAAGCCATTAATGATGACATGAATGGTTCCCGCATCAGCACCCGCGGCAATTGTTACATACGGCTCATATTCGCTTTTCTCAACGAGAGACACTATTACCCGTAAATCAGGAAGAATGTCGATCGTCTCAATAGTGTCGGCTTCCGAAAGTTCGTGGAGTTGCCTTTGGTTATTTGATAGAATTGTTTCTATTGGCGGTAGAATTGAATTCACCGCATCCTTCATCTCCGGACTAGTGAACTCCTTTTTCATGCTATCGAGAAGGTCACGAATTTTTTCTCGTGACCACGGGCGCCCCCGCTCCGTATCGCGGCGTTTCCGGGCATAATCTCGATAGTCCTTGGTGAACTCGAACAGAAATTTTTCAAGCTGCTCTTCTTCATCATCCTCGTACAAAATTGCATCTTTGGTATGAGAAACATGAAAACCGTCTAATTCAAGGACGCCTGTGAGGCGTTGCGCGACGAGATTATTGGCACCCTCATCATCTACTCCGCCGAAAATGCTCTTCGGTTTCCAGGCGTTCGGAAAGCCTTGGATTTGCCGCTCATTTTGAAACAGCGAAAATCCACCGTATTTCCGTCCACCCTTTCGCAGAATACCGACCCAACCTGAGACGCTCTTACCATTGATCTCGAGGGGCGGTAAATCGCGGCGCATCGGCTTACCAGAAGGATCTGTGTCAAAAAGCAGCTCATCGAAGGGCTTTATTTCATCTCCATTATATAAAAGCTTAAGTCGCCCGCGCGCAAGATCGTATCGATACATTGAACCCAAGTACATCTTTATAGTATCTTCAGTTCTCGCCTGAATATTGCGGTGCAAATCCGAGATTATAATTTTGGTGTAATGATCGTCTTTGCTCACTTCTCTTGATGTAAACAGAATCTTTTTGCGCTCACGCACGATCGCATTTACATCGACTTCGGCAGTCCATTCCTCGCCACTGCCCCACTCGCACGTTACGACGCGCCAACGCCGCCCAATCCAACAGGCTGCGGTCTTCATCCCCATCCCGTAGCGAGACCTGCCAATACTGTCCCTTGTGCGGTGGGCAATATGGAGCGCCGCGACCAAGTCATCCCGGGTCATACCAATAGAATTATCAGAAATTGAAAGCTCACGCCGCGTTCTATTGTGAACTATTTCTACCGTGAGAGGTTGGCCTTCGTTTCTAAGTACGTCATCGATAATTCCGCTGTAATTTGCTCGCGATTGCGTCGAGTTATCGATGAACTCAGCAAGGGCGTACCACATCGTGTAACTGAGGCGACTGTATGCCTCGATAGCTTCAGGTCCGACCGTGAAATCGGTCTCGAAGGTGCTTGGAGTCGTCATGGATTCCCCCTTTTACTTGGCCACCAGGTCAGCGAACCGGCCAAACGATCCGCGGGCGTAGTTACCGTTCGCCTCAACTCCTACCCACCTGCGCTCGAGATACTCCGCTGCAGCTCCGGTAGTATTTGAACCCGCGAAGGGATCGAACACGAGGTCTCCCGCGTCGGTCAAGAACTGAATAAAAAAGGATGCCAGATCGATCGGCATTCGCGCGGGGTGCACTTCAAAGCCTTGCTGCGCACAGTACTCGCGATATCTCCTATCCCATCCCGTTCCGGAATATTTGAGGAGATCCAAAGGTAGTCGTGGATTTTCACTCAGATCCAACACATTTGGCGAGATGGCACCGCCATGGTCTTTAAAGAATCCCAAATTCGAGACACGATGTCCCGATGGGCGCTTTCCGGCGTTATACCGGCGCCGCTTTAAAAGCCTTTGCATGTCTTTGCTGTAGGGCGTTAGTACTTTGCGATTGTCGGCTTTTGGCTCCTCTGATCGAGACATCCACCAAACGTGTGTATAAGAATCCTTTAGTCGAATTCGTTTAGTAGTTACCCACGCTGCTGGGCTAGGTAAACGAGCTGGGTTGTGGCAGATTATGTACTGACAAAGGTGCAAACCGCCGGCTCGTTTAAAGGCCAGCAAGGCTTCGAGGGGGAGCGTGGACATCGTCGGAGAACCTTGCTCCCACGCATTCCCGATCTCTAAGACGATTGACCCATCCGGCGCGAGTAGATCAGCGAGTTTCGGCGCCAGTGAGCTAAGCCACTCAAGGTATCGGTCGCCGGTTTCGTTGCCGTAGCGCTTCTTGGTTAAGAGTGGAAAAGGTGGGGATGTAAGGATTAGATTTACTTGCCCGGCAATCGCCTTCAGCGCATCGCTCTTGAGGGCTGTCTCAATTCTTCCGATCAGCATCCGGCCGAGGTGTGTGCGGTATGCCTCGGTCAGTTCAGGTTGTTCTTCACCTGCAGCGGCTACCGCCAGAACGTTCTTCGTCAACCTTACTCTCTCCTCGAACGCCGCTCTCAACCGGCGGGCGGTAAGAATGCCCTCGCGTTGACGAGCAAACAAGCATCCCCCCGCCGAGGGTGAAATTCGAAATTCTTGTGCCGTTGTCTCAGTGTCGCAACGCCATCTCGAACTCGCGACGGAGCTCGTTGTCAGAGAGCCACCACGGCGTGGTTCTTCGGATCGACGATAAACGCAGCGCGAGATCTCACTTGCGAGTGCGCGGCGCATACATCGACGAGCAACAGCGCGCCGGCGATCGCCCGTGAGGCGCCCTAACCGCCGCCCCCTACTCCGTCAGGTCCTCGAAGAACTCCTTCACTCGGGTGAAGAACCCGGCGCTCTCGGGGCTCGTCTTCTCGTGCTCGCCGGCCTTCTCGAACTCGCGGAGCAGCTCCCGCTGCTTCTTCGTGAGGTTGACCGGCGTCTCGACCACGGCCTGGATGTACATGTCGCCGCGCGCGGGGCTGCGCAGGACCGACATCCCCTTGCCCTTGAGGCGGAACTGGTGGCCGGACTGCGTCCCCGCCGGGACTGCACCTTCGCCCTGCCGCCGTCCTGGCCCTCGCAGGCCCTGTGTCCTGTCGGGCCCTTGAATTATATCATTCGATGATATACATCTGCCCAGCAGGCCCGAACTTCGCCGCGACCGATGCGCTGGAACTCCCGCGCACTCGTTTCCGGCGATCGAGAAAAGGATGATTACTCATGGAAGACATAGTTGAAAAATTCCTAGGAGTTCGTTGTGAACTACGCCGAAGAATTCTTTCGCCAGTTTGATGGCCTTACGTTCTTTTATGAAACGGGGCACTGGTGGAAGGTCGAGATCAAGAAGGTAAGGGCGACACCACGCCGCCCGGCGGGACTCAAGTATTCGCTCGCCTTCTTCGATCCCGATGACAGGTGCCTGGTACGTTTCGACAACAGTCACGGCGTGAAGGTTCGTGGCAGGAAGAATCCTGCCCCCTTCGACCACTGGCATCGCTTCGCCACCGGCGAAGTGGTTCCGTACGCCTTCATCGATATGCAGACGCTCGTCGAAGATTTTTTCAAGGCGATCGATAAGCATCTCCCGCCGAATCTTCGTTCAGGACAGATGTGACGAGAGAAAGGACAGCCAAGATGACGCGACCGACGCGCAAGGCCGATGTTCGGCACGGCATCGGCATCGCTTCCCCGGCGGAAATGAAGAAGCGCCTTCTGGCCGCCGCGCGCGGCGACAAGGTGACGAAGCCGGGCGAGCCGAAGATCTGGGTAAGCTCGGTCGATGCGCTGATGCGCGTCCTGACGCCCGAAAACCGCGAGCTTCTGTCGGTCATCCGGCGCGAGAAACCCGCGTCGGTCTCCGACCTGGCTCAACGGGTCGGCCGCGAGCAGGGAAACGTCTCCCGCTCGATCGGCAAGCTCGAACGATACGGGCTGGTGCAGCTGGTGCCCGTGGGTCGCCAAAAGCGGCCGGAGGTCGCCTTGAGGCGCCTCAAGCTCGAAGTCGATCTGGAGACGGGAGTCTGCGAAGTCGTGTGAGCGCGGAAGGAACAGAGAACGTTCCTTCCGCCCCCTACTCCGTCAGGTCCTCGAAGAACTCCTTCACCCGGGTGAAGAACCCGGCGCTCTCGGGGCTCGTCTTGTCGTGCTCGCCGGCCTTCTCGAACTCGCGGAGCAGCTCCTGCTGCTTCTTCGTGAGGTTGACCGGCGTCTCGACCACGGCCTGG
>JADGHK010000118.1 GCA_019686145.1 Bryobacteraceae bacterium
AGACCCACCCGCCCGTTATTGTTCGGTATGTTCTTCACGAGCCAATCGATCGTGTCATAGGTGTCAGTGCTCTCGTCGACGACGGTGGGGGACTTCTTCACGGGCACGTACGGCCTGACATGGACGAACTCGCCCTCCGACATCATCCGGCCTCGAACATCCTGATAGGCAAAGATGTAGCCCTTTCTTGCGAACCGTTCGGATGGGCCGAGGCTCGATCGGTACTGATCGACGCCGTAAGGCGCCAAGCTGTAGGGCGTCCGGGTCAGCAGGATCGGATAGGGCTTGGATGAGTCTTTGGGAATGTAGACGGCAGTGAAGAGCTTCTTTCCGTCCCGCATCGGAATGTTGTACTCGAACTTCGTGTAATGGGCCTTGATGTACTCTACGCCCTGGCCGGACAAACTGACGGCAGCGGCCAGCAATAGTGCAAACACTCGCATGATTTCCACATGATAAACCACTGTTTCGCTACCCTTTTTCTATGTTCTCTTCACGTCTCGCCTGGGATGTGCGTCCCAACCGTCTCAGTGAAGCCCTGGCGCGCCGCCGCGCTGGGGGCGCTGAGATTTTCGATCTTACTGAGTCGAATCCTACACGCGCCGGTCTGATTCACGACGCCAACGAAATCCTCGCCGCCTTCGATGATCCTCGGATTCTCTCCTACGCCCCGGATCCGGCGGGGTCACCCGAGGCTCGGAATGCTGTTGCCTTCTACTATGCGAATCGAAACGTGCGGGTGGATCCGGGATACGTCGTTCTTACAACCAGCACCAGCGAATCCTACTCATGGCTGTTTAAACTTCTTGCCGGTCCTGGCGATCGGATTTTAGCGCCTAGTCCTTCCTATCCGCTTTTTGAGTTTCTTGCCTCGCTCGAATCCGTGACGGTCACGCAGTATCCGCTGCGATACCACGGACGATGGGAGGTGGACTTTGGCGCTCTCGAATCGCTGGTGGACGAAAGAACGCGCGCGATTGTACTCGTCAACCCCAACAATCCGACCGGCTCTTACCTCAAGCGGGATGAATACGAGCGGCTGACGGAACTGTGCCGGGAAAACGATCTGGCCCTCATCTGCGATGAGGTGTTTGCGGACTACGCGTTTGGGCCGGATCCCCGGCGGCTGGAGACACTCGCTGGCGCCGAAGAGGTCCTTACATTCAGCCTGAGCGGGCTTTCGAAGGTGGTGGGGCTTCCGCAGATGAAGCTGGGCTGGATGGTGGTTTCAGGGCCGAAAAGCCTGCGCGCGGAAGCCTTGGAGCGCATCGAGCTGATCGCAGATACGTATCTGTCTGTCGGCACGCCTGTCATGTGCGCCGCTCCGCGCTTGCTCGACCTCGCTCCTCGGTTTCAACAAAGACTGATGTCCCGGCTTCACTCCAATCTCGGGACTCTCAAAGAGAGCCTGGCGCGGGCGCCGGAAATCGAAGTCCTGTATGTCGAAGGGGGATGGTATGCAACGCTGCGGGTGCCTCGAACTCGATCCGAGGAGGAGTGGGCCCTTGCGCTGCTCGAACAGGGAGTGCTGGTTCAGCCAGGATACTTCTACGATTTTGAGTCGGAGGCCTATCTCGTACTGAGCCTTCTTACCGATCCCGCTGTATTTGCCGAAGGACTTGGGAGGCTGGCGGGCCTGATCACTGAAGAGCGGCCGGACCGGGGACTCTGCTGATGGAGGAGGAGCCCGGCCCGGTCAAGAAAAATGATTGTTAGCGAGACCGGGCGAGAATGCCGCTCGGTTTTGAGACTTCCCGAACCAACTCGCCTGCCTCACGCTTCGGGGCGTACCTCGCGATGTCCCCCTGGGAGATAATTCCCTGGCACTTGCCATTCCGGTCTACCACCAGAACACGCCGTACCTGGTTGTTTTCCATTTTTTCGATCACCTGATCGACGGTTGCTTCCGGCCGCACGGAGATCACATCCTCAGTCATGCAATCCCGGGCGGTACAGTCCATGGGATCTTTCCCTTCCGCAATGGTTCTGATGACGATGTCGCGATCCGTGATCACGCCGATGGGCCTGCGGTTCGTCTTGCTCTCAACGACCGGGATGGCGCCGCAGTCGCATTCCGCCATCAGTTGCGCGACCTTCTTCAGATCGGTGTCCCCCGTGACTACAGCCGGTGATTGGGTCATGATATCGCGCGCCTGAATTGTGCTGGTATCTCTTCCTTCCCCAGTCTCCCGGCCCAGTCCGCGCGCGCGCTGGGTGAAACGTCCGACGCCTTCCTCGATAACTTCCTGAGCCTTTTCGCGATTCATCAGGAGAAAGGCCAAGGCGCCGATAGATCCGGCCGCGATGGCTGAGTAAATTCCAACTCTCGATCCCATACCCTCCTGGCCAAAGCGTTGAGGGCCCTGCGGTTGCGCCTCGCCTGGCGATGCGTAGCGGCGGGACTCTCCGTATGGAATGTTGCTTTGACCCGGCTGCCCCCAGGTCTGAGTGGTCGTTCCGGGAGCCTCGTTCTGCGCCATACGTTAGCCTCCTTTCGGGAGTTGGACTCCTGCATGCCCAATCTGTTTCAGCGCCGGAAGCCTTTCAGTTGCAAATTAAACCGCCGTTGAGCGCACGGGTTTGTAAAGTTCTTTAGCCGGTTTTTCACGCTAGCGCGGGTGGATGTAGACTGGTCTGACAACCGGAGGCGCTCATGAATCGACGGACGTTCCTCCCCCTGCTTTCCGCTCCGCTGCTGCCGCTCGATGGCGCGGAACATACACCGGACTGGCCGCAGTGGCGCGGTCCTCTCCGCAACGGCATCTCTACTGACTCTGGTCTGATGAAGTCGTGGCCGTCCAACGGGCCCCCAGTCGTATGGTCCGTGACGGGATTAGGCGATGGGTACGGCTCGGTATCCATGAAGGGCGACCGGCTCTATGTCCAAGGAACCCAAGGTTCTGAAAGCGTACTGTTCTGCCTGAGCCGGAATGAGGGAAAGAGGTTATGGAGCACCGCGCTTGGGCGGAAGCTTGCCCAGGATCGCGGCGGCGGGCCTCGCGCTACTCCGACGATCGACGGCGACCGCGTCTACGCTCTGACGGAAAATGGCGATCTCGCCTGCGTGAACGCCGCCAATGGCGGTATTATCTGGCGGCGAAATCTGCCCCGCGATTTTGGCGGAAGCAATCCGAACTGGCACTACAGTGAATCGCCATTAATCGATGGCGACCGTCTGATCATTACCCCGGGCGGTCCTAACGCAACGATCGCGGCTCTGGAGAAAGCGACGGGGAAGACAATCTGGACATCGAAGGAGCTGAGCGATCCTGCCGGATATTCGTCATGCATCCCTGCGGATGTGCACGGCGTTCGGGTGTATATGACGCTGACCCACAACTCGGCGGTCGGGGTGCGGGCTGAGGACGGGAAGCTGCTATGGCGCTACCAGCCCGTAGCGAATCGCGTGGCGAACGTTGCGACTCCCATCTTCCGTGACAACAGGGTGTTTTACACCACAGCTTATGGCACGGGTTGCGCGCTGCTCGAACTGAGGCCGCGGGGCAGGGAAGTGGAGGCAAGGGAGCTCTACTTCAGCCGCGAGATGCAGAATCATCATGGCGGCGTGGTCCTGATTGGGGATCATCTTTACGGCTTCTCCAACGCGATCCTCACTTGTCTAGAATTTGCAACGGGTAAGGTCGCCTGGCGGGACCGCAGCGTCGGAAAGGGCAGCCTGGTGGCGGCGGATGGCCATCTTTATCTGCTGGGCGAAAGCAACACGGTCGGGCTGGCCGAGGCGACACCCCAGGGGTATCGCGAGAAAGGCCGCTTCCGCATTGAGGACCAGGGCCTTCCGAGCTGGGCTCACCCGGTTGTCTGCGGAGGGCGGCTGTACATTCGGAACCGCGGCATGCTCTCCTGTTACAACGTGAGGCAAACTTAACTTTTGAGCGAGGAAACGTGTTCCCTTCGTGCTGAGTCAAGACTCCGGGGCGTTTCGCCGGAGATCGAAACGCTGGCGGCGTTTCGTCTTGCTTCAACATAGGAGGAACACGTGACAGTGAATCAAGCCGCGATGGCTGCGATACTCCTCGTGTCGGGATTCGGCGCCGGGTGCAGCGGACGGGCAACCCGCGGAAAGCACCGCAAGCGCCGCGGCCACCGAATCCAGCGCCGCAGGCAGTATTACGGCCAGGGAGCGGCAGGAGTATCGGGACGCTCTCGAAGAACGTCTCGAAGCCATCGACCGGCGTTTGGAGGCGCTCAACAAGCAGGTCAGAGCGCGCGGAGGCCAGGTGAGCCGGGAGACTCAGGAAGCCATGGACGATCTATGGGCGCGGCGCCGGGACATCTCGCGTCAGATAGAGCGAATCGATGACGTCTCGGCTGACACTTGGCACACCTTCCGCCGCGGGCTTGACAAGGCGGTGGACGATCTCGAAAGCGCCTACAACCGCACGCTGGAGGCGATGAAGACACAGCGGTAGTCGAGACCGCCTTTTTTGGCGGTCTAGGCCCGCGGATACTTCCAGGGCTGCCGGTATTCGCGGCTCAGAAGCGCGTTGGCTTCGGGATCGCCGATAATCTGTTCCTTTTCGCCGTCCCACTGAATGCTTCGGCCGGTCCGCAATGAGAGCATGGCCAGCAGGCTCATGTTCGTGGAGCGATGGCCGATCTCGATATCGCAGACCGGACGCCGATTTCTCCTGATGCTTTCGAGGAAGTCGGCCCAGAGCTCCTTTATGTTCTGGCTGTCCGGTTCGTGGAGCTTTGGATCCTCGTGAATGACCGGTTCTCCTTTGGCGGCGGGATAGAACGTCCAGCCGTCGCGCCAGCCCATATGGAACGTACCCTTCGTGCCGTAGAAGTACGCGCCGAGAGGCGCTTTTTCGGCTTGATTGCCGGCGTAGGTACGATGCTCCCAGACCGCGGTGAACGTTTCAAACTGAAACGTGGCTACCTGAGTATCCGGGGCGTTGCTGTTGTCCTGCTTGATGTAGCGCCCGCCAGTAGAAAAGACCCGGCGTGGGTACTTTTCCTCCGTCCACCACAGGATCTGGTCGAACCAGTGGATGCCCCAGTCGCCGCACGTTCCGTTGGCATATTCGAGGAACTGGCGGAATCCCCGGGGGTGGATTGACTTGTTATAAGGGCGCAGCGGCGCCGGCCCGCACCACATGTTCCAGTCCAGTCCCTTCGGCGGCTCGCTGTCTGCGACCATTTGCCCGGGACCTCCCGCGTTATGCACGAAGGCGCGGATCATCCCGATCTTTCCGACCTTGCCCGATCGCAAGAACTCCATGCCGCTGACGTTGTGCGGCGAAACGCGCCGGTGCGTCCCGACCTGAACGATCCTCCCGGCGTCACGGGCCGCCTTCACCATCGCGCGGCCTTCGTTGATGGTGTGGCTGATGGGCTTCTCGACGTAGACGTGAGCGCCCGTTTTCACCGCCTCGATCATCGCCAGCGGATGCCAGTGATCGGGAGTAGCCACGATCGCAATCTCCGGCTTCTCTTTGGAGAGCATCTCACGGAAATCCTTGTACTTCTTCGGCTGGTCTCCGCACAGCTTCGTCACTTCCGCAGCCGCCGGATCGAGCTGGTTCTGATCGACGTCGCACAGAGCGACTACTTTGGACTCCCCGGCTGCAATCGCCGTCCTCAAAATATTCATCCCCCACCAGCCTGTCCCAATGAGGGCTGTGGTGTACTTCCTGCCCTGCGCCCGCAGTAAGGGGACTGCTCCTGCCGCGGCAACTCTGGCAAAGTCTCGACGATTCATCACACGCCTCCTCAGTAGAAACAGAGTATCATCGGAACCGCAGCTTCGCCGCGCGCCGGAAGCGCCCGGATATAAAACGTTTCGGCCATCTCGCGAATCATACGTGCTGGAGGGGCAATGTGCGCTGCTGCGGGCGGAGAGTGATCGGGCAGGAACTTCTGGACACAGCGGATCCGAGCATGGTGACGGAGAACCTGCGTGATCTTGTGCGCATCAACCGTTTCTTCGGGGGGCATCGGATTCTGAGGCGGATGTTTTCGCGGCATGTCCGCAGAAACGAGGCCTTCTCTGTGCTTGACGTGGGCGCTGCTTCCGGGGACATGGCCCGCGCAATCAACAAGCACTACCCCAGAGCAACCGTCGTTTCTCTCGATCGCCGCGTTCCTTACCTCGCTCCAGCGCCCTCTCCACGTGTTGGCGCTAACGCGTTCCAGATACCCTTCCGTGATCGCAGCTTCGATTTTGTTTTCTCGTCGCTGTTTCTTCATCACTTCAGCGACGACGAAGTGACGTATCTGCTCAGCGACTTCTCTGCGAAAGCACGCCGTGCTGTTCTCGCAATCGATCTGGAGCGGAACCCGATCCCTTACTACTTTCTGCCTGGCACGCGGTGGCTGATGAAGTGGGGACAGTTTACGGTTCACGACGGAAAGCTATCCGTGGAGGCAGCGTTTCGCGCACGAGAGCTCGATCGTCTGGCGCGCGCGGCAGGGCTGAAGGAGGTACGCGTCCGCCGGCACTACCCTTGGTTCAGGCTAACGCTCGAAGCAAAGGTTTAGAGCGTGCTTCCGGGCGCCAGTTTCGAAGCCAGGACAGGAAGACGGCATGCGGAGGGAAAACTATCGAGGAATCAGTTACCCGTCTTGAGTATCTCAAGAGTGAGCTTCGGCTAAAGCGAGACGAATGCCCGAGATATGGAGTGTGATCAAACCAACGATGCGCCTCGGGCTTGTGATGCTCGCCTTGGCAGTCATCGCCTCTTGTGGACGGCGAGAAAGGGGCGCGGAGGCCAAAGCTGCCGCACCCGCTGTGCCAGTGCGCGTCGCGACAGCCATCGTAGAGGAGGTGCCGCTGACGATCGAAGTCACCGGAAGCTTCGTTGCCGAGGAATCGTCAGACCTGGCGCCGCGAGTGGCGGGCCGCGTGCTCGCAACGCCGGTAGAAGTGGGCGACTATGTGCGCCGGGGAGATCCGGTCGTTGTGCTCGACCCGACCGATCAGCAGCTTGTCGTCCGGCAGGCCGAGGCCAGCTTTCAGCAGGCGCGCGCGGCAGTGGCGGAGGCCCAGGC
>JADGHK010000119.1 GCA_019686145.1 Bryobacteraceae bacterium
CAGAGAAGAGTTTCGGAAGCATTCTGTAGTTTCCAAGGACAATGACCTCACTTTTTGGTAGGTTTCATAGAGTGGGGACGGGAGGCACCGAACGAGCGCAGCGCACAGGACGGATCTCCGCCCCGTTATTCGCCTTACTGGCTCTCGCCGCGATCCCGATTGAAGAGCTTTCGCCAGGATCAGCGCTTTGGACCACTCCCGCCATCCTGCTCGCTGCGATGCTGATCGCGTGGGCCGCTGAATCTGCCCAGTTTTTTGTTGCTCAGGGATTCGCCCTGGCGATTCTTGCGTGGCTACAGACGCTTCCTGAATTTGCCGTCGAGGCCGTGCTGGCCTGGAAACAGCAGGTTCCGCTGCTGTTAGCCAATCTCACCGGCGCTTTACGCCTGCTGACCGGCCTGGGCTGGCCGATGATCTACTTTACGGCAGCCGTATTCCACCGAATGCGCACCGGCAGGCCGCTCCGGCAGATTCCGCTTGCTGACGAACAGTGCGTCGAGGTCGTCGGTCTGCTGACCCCGCTCCTCTATGTCGCCTGGATCTGGTACAAGTCGTCGCTGAATTTGATTGACGCAGCAGTGCTGATCCTTATCTACATCGCCTACCTGTTCGTACTGACCCGAATCCCCCCGCAGGAGGCGGAGACGATCGAAGACCTGGAACGTATTCCGCGAGCGATCGTCAAATCTCCGCGCAGGGTGCGGAATACGATCATCTTCACGCTCTTTGTGCTCGGCGGAGGCATCATCTACTTCGTCGCAGAGCCCTTCCTTGGCAGTCTTCTCGCAGTATCTGCCATGCTTGGGGTTCCCAGTTTCGTGTTTGTTCAGTGGGTTGCTCCTTTCGTCTCCGAGTTTCCCGAAAAGGTGTCCGCATTTTACTGGGCCCGAACCGTAGAACGCGCACCGATGGCCCTGATGAACATGGTTTCGAGCAACATTAACCAGTGGACACTGCTTGCGGCTATGCTTCCGATCGTCTTCTCGCTGAGCCGGGGCGCTCCGTCAGAAATTCCCTTTGACGAGATGCAGCGGCTTGAGATTCTGATGACGCTCGGGCAGTCGCTGGTCGGGATGCTCTTCCTGATTAATATGCGGTTGATCTGGTGGGAGGCGACGGCGCTGTTTACATTGTGGTTTGTTCAGTTTCTCCTCTCGCCCGTTGCGCCGGGACCTGGGTTGTGGGGCATGCTGGCCGGACAAATCCACTGGTGGGTGACGATTGTTTACCTCGTATGGTTCGCCCTCGGCGTTGCCCTCTACGTATTGGGATTGCGGCAGCCTGTTGCCTTCCGATTGTTCGCCGAAATCTGGCGGGCGCACGTCCGGCCCAAAGTGCAAGCAGGCTAACCGCCGGCGCCCACCGCGCGATACACTGAAGAAAGTAATTCATGAGAAATCGCATACGTTCGACGACGATTCTCGCCGTTCGTCGAAACAACAAGGTGGTCCTGGCGGGAGATGGCCAGGTGACCCTAGGGAACGAGATTCTCAAGGCAAACGCCCGCAAGCTGCGGAAGTTCCACAACGACAGAGTCATCGCCGGTTTTGCCGGCTCCACTGCCGACGCTTTTTCTCTTTTCGCTCGCTTTGAAGCAAAACTTGAGCAGCACGGCGGCAACCTGCCGAGAAGCGTCGTGGAGCTCGCCAAGGATTGGCGCACAGACAAAGTGCTCCGTCATCTCGAAGCGATGCTGATCGTCGCCGACATCAACAATACTTACCTTCTCAGCGGTTCGGGAGATGTGATTGAACCGGATGAGGAAGTAGCGGCGATCGGCTCCGGCGGACCTTTTGCAAAAGCGGCAGCGCGCGCTCTGCTGGAGAATACCCAACTCGGAGCGCGGGAGATCGCAGAGAAAGCAATGGCGATCGCCGCCGACATCTGCATCTATACCAACGATAAAACGGTCTTCGAGGAATTGGGCTAGAACATGGTCATCTACCTTCCGAGTCAATCCACGGACGAGGCTCCCCTGCTCGATGAGCTGACTCCGCGCGAGATTGTCAGGGAGCTCGATAAGTACGTCATCGGGCAAGCCGAGGCAAAACGGGCTGTCGCAATCGCCCTCCGCAACCGCATCCGGCGTCAGAAACTGGACCCGGAGATGGCCGAGGAGGTGATGCCTAAGAACATCCTCATGATCGGCCCTACCGGGGTCGGAAAGACCGAACTCGCCCGCCGGCTCGCAAAGCTTGCAAACTCGCCTTTCCTGAAGGTGGAGGCAAGCAAATTCACCGAAGTGGGCTACGTGGGCCGTGACGTAGAGTCCATGATCCGCGACCTGGTCGATATTGCAATCGACATGGTTCGCGAGGAGCGGCTGGAGGAGGTCGCCGACCGGGCGGAGAGAAATGCCGAGGAGCGGATTCTCGACCTGCTCATGCCGCCTCAACCCGAATCCTCGGAAAGCGCGGAGCGCACCCGGGAAAAACTGCGCGAGAAGCTGCGCGCCGGAAAGCTCGATGACCGGCTGGTGGAAGTGGACGTCAAGGAGCGCGGACCGACGTTCGAGGTCACTACCAACGCCGGGATCGAAGAGATGGACATTAACCTGAAAGATGTCCTCCCCAATCTCTTCGGAAACCGCACTCGCCGCCGCAAGATGCGGGTGAGCGAGGCGATGGAATACCTGGTGCAGGAAGAGGAGCAGAAGCTCATCGACATGGACCAGGTTACGCGGGTTGCTCTCGAGCGGGTGGAGCGGAACGGGATCATCTTCCTGGACGAGATTGACAAGATCGCCGGGAGGGAGTCCGGCCACGGCCCGGACGTCAGCCGGGAGGGCGTTCAACGCGACATCCTGCCAATCGTGGAAGGCACGACGGTCAACACGCGCCACGGCTTTGTCCGAACCGACCACATTCTGTTTATCGCCGCCGGCGCTTTCCACGTCTCAAAGCCCAGTGATCTGATTCCGGAGCTTCAAGGCCGCTTCCCGATCCGCGTGGAGCTGAAGTCGCTGACGGAGGAGGATTTCATCCGAATCCTGAAAGAACCCAAGAATGCGCTGATCAAGCAGTATATGGCGCTGCTTGAAACAGAAGGCATCAAGCTGACCTTCACGGACGACGCCCTCGAAGAGGTGGCGCGGTTCGCCGCTCAAGTGAACGCGACGAACGAGAATATTGGCGCCAGGAGGCTTCACACCATCATGGAGAAGATCCTGGAGGAGATCTCCTTTGATGGTCCCGACCTGAAGAAGAAGAATTTCCGCATCGACGCGAACTACGTCCGGCAGCAGCTCAGCGATATTGTGAAGGACCAGGATCTGAGCCGGTACATCCTGTAGCTGTTATGCCGGTGTCCAATCGGCCGCTGTGGCCGGCTCTTGCCTGTTTCCTGATCTCAGCCGGATGCGGCTACGTCGGTGATCCGCTGCCTCCGGCCTTGGATATTCCCGAAGCGATCACCGACCTTCGAGCCGTCCAGCGCGCCGATCGCATCGTGGTCGATTTCACCGTCCCTTCCATCACAACGGAGAAGCTTCCGCTTACCAAAGTGACCGATATCGAGCTTCGCATCGGACCCGGAGGCGATCCGCCGTTCGACGTGAATCAGTGGGCTGCCACCGCGGCGCTGGTCCCCTCGGTCCCACTCAATGTCGGGCCGATCAGCACGACAATCCCGGCGAAGGAGTGGGTCGGGAAAGAAGTCTTTCTTGCCGTACGTGCTGCCGGTCCCAAGAAGCGGCGGGGGAACTGGTCCAACATCGTCGCCCTGCAGGTGGTCGCCCCGGTGCCTGCTCCCGTGAATCTTGCCGCTGAAGACACGGCTGACGGGGTTCGTCTCACGTGGCAGGGGCGGGGAGGCTTCCGAGTCTTCCGCCGAGCCGCCACGGAGAAGGAGTTCGCGCAGATAGGGCGCGTCGACAAGCCGGAGTTCGTCGATACGGCCTTCGAGTACGGGCAAAAGTACGAATACCTCGTCCAGGGTGTGGCGCCCGCAGGGGCGGGCGAGGCAGAGAGCGAGCTTTCCGAAGTGGCAGGCATTACTCCCGAGGACCGATTCCCGCCTCCGGTTCCGACGGGTCTCTCCGCACTTGGGGGCACCCGCACCATCGAACTCGTCTGGAATGCAGTCGACGCCAAAGACATCGCTGGCTACGTGCTCTACCGGGCAGAGGCGAACGGCGCGCTGACCCGCATCGCCGACCGCGTCGAGGCTCCCAGCTTTAGCGACAGCACAATCAAAACCGGCGTAACCTATCGATACGCGGTCGCCTCGGTTGACGTGAAGGGAAACGAAAGCGCCCCTTCCCCCACCGTCGAAATCGCTGTACCAGCTCAATAGCCTGAGACTTTTCCGGCCCTCCGTCCACGTAGTGAATCGGGAGGCGCGGGGTGGAGGTACGCCAACGGGCAGCGCAGGAGAAGGCGATCGAGGCGGCTCTGGGCGCCGTTGCCAAGCAGTTTGGCCGGAACGCCGTCATTCGTTTGGGGTCGCGGGATGTGGTAGCCGTGACGGTGATCCCGACCGGATCCATTTCGCTTGACGCGGCACTCGGTGTCGGCGGCTTCCCTCGCGGGCGCGTCATTGAGATTTTCGGACCGGAGTCCTCAGGGAAAACCACGATTGCGTTGCAGGCGGTAGCCGAAGCGCAAAAGACAGGAGGCGTTGCGGCCTTCATCGACGCCGAGCACGCTCTGGACGCTGTTTATGCCCGCCAGCTTGGCGTCGACATCGAAAACCTCCTGGTGTCGCAGCCTGACAACGGCGAGCAGGCATTGGAAATTACCGCGGCGCTCATCAACTCCCACGCGCTCGACATCGTGGTCGTGGACTCCGTAGCTGCACTCGTGCCGAAAGCCGAACTGGAAGGCGAGATGGGCGACAGCCACGTCGGCCTGCATGCGCGCCTGATGTCGCAAGCGCTTCGCAAGCTGACGGGAATTGTCGCGCGAACCAATACATGCCTGATCTTTATTAATCAGATCCGGGAAAAGATCGGCGTGACCTTCGGCAATCCCGAAACCACAACCGGAGGCCGTGCGTTGAAATTCTACGCCTCGGTTCGAGCAGAGGTTCGGCGCACTGCGGCAATCAAAGACGGCGACAAAGTAATTGGCAGCCGCACGAAGGTGAAGGTGGTGAAGAACAAAGTCGCTGCGCCTTTCCGCGAAGCGGAGATCGATCTGATTCATGGAGAGGGACTGTCCAGGGAGGCGGACCTTCTCGACACCGCGGTTTCGCTAGGTCTCGTTGAAAAGAGCGGCTCGTGGTTCAGCTATTCCGGCGAGCGCCTTGGTCAAGGCCGCGACGCAGCACGAATCTTTCTGAAGGAACATCCGGAGCTTCGTCTGAGTCTGGAGACGGAAGCGCGCAAAGCTCTCGATTTACCCCCGCCTGGAACGTTCGGGTACATGCCGAACGGCGTGCCGCTCACGCAGCATCCGCTTGCAGCAATAGCCTCAAAATGACGTCGAAGATGCCTGTCCCGCTTCTTCGAGGTCTCTTATCCCCCCGGTTTATGCGGTTCGGCAGCATCCAGGACTTCTCAAAAGCCCATTTTTCGGGCATTTTTTGCACTTTCTCCCCTTTACAGCAGCTCCCGCGTTCCCGTATCATAAGGTTGCAAAAGGACCATTCGAACAATTTCGAGGGTTTTTGTTTTAGTGACCAATCCGAGGACATGAGCCCTGCGAAGCGTGTTCAGGTTCAAAGGGAGAATCAGGAAAGGAGGCTTATGGCCGAAGCGACTAAAGCGACAAAGATGACTCAAACGCAAGTGGTGAGGCACATTGCGGAATCGACAGGAGTGAGCAATAAGGTTGCCAAGCAATTTCTCACCACCCTGGCGGAGCTCGCCATCAAGGAGACAAAGAAGAACGGGGTGTTCATCATTCCGGGCATCGGAAGACTGGTGCGGCAGGAGCGGAAGGCTCGCGTTGGCCGGAACCCCGCGACTGGCGAAGCAATCAAAATTCCCGCCAAGAAGGTCGTCAAGTTCCGCGTCGCAAAAGCGGTAAGGGATTCGATCGTTCCGCCAAAGAAGAAGTAGGCAGTTCCTCCAAAACGAAAAACCCCGCGGTTGCGCGGGGTTTCGTGTTTCTTCGGAGCCGGGATGAAGTCCGCCCAAATTGCGGGCAGCTTCCGATTAAACCTTTGCCTTGTTCTCGTCGGCCTTCTCTTCGCTCTTCAAGGCAGTCTTGAAGTTACGAATGCCCTCTCCCAGACCCTTGGCCACCTCGGGTATCTTCCGTCCGCCAAACAGCAGAACTGCGATACCGAGAATGATCAACAGCTCAGACAAGCCTATGGACCTCATGCGGCCTCCTTCGTAAAGCTAACACCTTCATTGTAGGGACGCGGTTCCTACCGCGTCAAGCTGACGGAAAGGCCGCGCCCAGCGGCCGTGCCACGGGAAAAATGCCACCACAGGCAAGTAGTCCGGAGACAGGCGCGCGCGAACGCGCCGGTACTGTCCCGTTCTGCCGTCCATCGAACCGGGGAAATCCCGGAAGGAATAGGCTGCGAAGGGCCAGTCCCGGCGGCAGCAGATGAGAGGGACGCGCATCCTCAGGGACTAAAGCCAATGGGATGCGAGAGCCACTCCTGTTACCGATGGCGGCGATGGCAGCAGGGATTTACCTGGCCCGGTCTGTCAATTTCTCCCTGCACGAGGTTCTCGGCGCGACCGTCTGCTTTCTGGTATTTGCGGTCATCGCCCGGAAACGAAAGGCCCGGTGGCTCGCAAGGATCTGCGGGATTCTCGCCGCCGTCGCATCAGGATGCGCATCCTACGAATGGCGCCGTCCAGGACCTGCGCCGGTCATTGACGCCAGTCCGCGCGAGGTGATGCTGATTGAGGGCTGCGTTGTCGAACCTTCAGCGTTCTCCGATGGGCGGGAGCAGTTCCTCCTGGAACTCGAACCCGGGGCGAGAGCGCGTGTCAATCTCTATTGGAGGGAGGCAGAGAGCCCGCCGGGGCTATCCTACGGGCAGCGCGTCGAAATCACCGGACGCATCCGCCCGCCTCGCAACTTCGACAATCCGGGATC
>JADGHK010000120.1 GCA_019686145.1 Bryobacteraceae bacterium
CGGTCAGCTTGGGCCACCGTTCGCGCTCTGCGCGCTGCCGCTCGTATTCCGAGGCGCGGAGCCTTGCCTGCAGGGCCTTGAACTCAGGCCGCACCTCTTTCGCATCCCGAATCAGAGCCTCGGCCGACGGCTCTTCGATGTTGATCGGAAGCGATTCGGGAACGAGCTCAAAATCGGTGTCTTCGAGGCCGATTGTGCGAGCGATCATCGTTTTTGCGATAGCCGCATCCCGGCGCGCGCTGATCACAATCGATCGTTCTCCTTCATATTGCTCCTCCGCGCGAACGACATCCAAACGGCTGGACGTCCCTGTTCCCTCCCGTTCCCGAGCCTGCTGGAGAGACGCGGCTGCGGCGGCCATACGAGCTTCTGCCGCCTTGATCGTCGATTCCGCCTGAAGAGCCCGCAGATAAAGCTGGAGGACTGTAAGCTGCGTCGCCTCGCGAACGGCGGCGGCCTCGTAGCGGCTCTCCTCCGTCCTTGCGCGCGCCGCCCGAATTGTCGAAACGAGGCTCATGTCAAATACGGTCTGAGTCAGGGCAGGACGGGCGTTGAACGTGCGGAAGGGCCCAAGGCGATCGGTGAAGCCGGGAATCACAAGCCCGATGCCTTGCAGATTATTGGTCTGATAGGCGCTGGCGATCGAAGCCGAGAGCTGCGGCCGGTACGCGGACGCTGCGATCCGCTCCGAAGCCTCGGCTTCCAATGTCCTGAGAGCGGCGATCTGCGCGTCCGGGTTCAATCGTGCCGCGATATCTACGGCCTCACGCATTGACAGGGTTCTGGCGCCGAACGCCGGCATGCAGAGCGCCAGCGCGAAAATAGCGATGCGTTTCATTGCGCTCCTCCGAAGATTTCAGTATCTCTCGGAGGGCTTCCTGACTGGAACTTAGTGGCTCAGTTGAATAACGGAAAAGACTGCGCCCTGCAAATCCTGAATGATTGAGAATTCGCCGACATCGGGAATTCGCGTTGGAGGAACAAAGACCTGGGCGCCTAACTCGGATGATTTAGCCGCTGTCGCTTTACAGTCCGACACGCGGAAGTATGGCATCCAGTGTGGCGGCACATTGCCCCATTCTTTCGCGATCCTGATCATCCCGCCAATCGACCGGCCGCCTAACTGCCATTCCGTGTACTCCATGGGTGCGTTCTCGGGGCCGCCCATGGACGTCCTTTCTCCCCACTGCAGGAGCCCCGTGTAGAACTTCTTGGCATTCTCGGTGTCCGTCGTTACAAGCTCCGGCCAGCTCATGGTTCCGGGAACGTCTGCGATTCGTGTCCCAATGTGTTGCTTCGGCTGCCATAAGCCGAAAACAGCGCCCTGCGGATCGCGGATCAAAGCCATGCGGCCGTAATCCATGATATCGAGGGGGCCCATGAGCACTGAGCCGCCAAGCTCAGTTGCTTTCCGGCTGGACTCGTCCGCATCCTCTACCGAGAAATACAACATCCAGTGGGGCTTGACTCCCTGCTTCTGCTGTTCCTCCGTCAGCTGGTACAATGCGCCTGCTTCGAGGCCATTGACCTTCACTGTCGCGTAACTACTGTCCGCCTTGTCAAACGCCCAGCCGAAAAGCGCTCCGTAGAACGCTTCGGCTGCCTTTTGATCGGTAGTTCCCAGCTCCGCCCAGCAAAACTCTCCCGGAGCGTGTTTATCAATTGCGCCGGTTGCAGATGCGCTCACTTCCCGGAACCTCCCACGGAACTATAGCATGGGAGGTTTGCGCATCGAAGCGACACGAACGGGCGGCTCGGGTTAATTTTTCGTCAGCCCGAGGCGACAGCGGAAATACCTAAGATTCGCGCAGGCGCACTCCGATAAGTGCACAGAGGTGTCCCGCGACGATGGGCACACCTGGATCGAATCTTAAATGCTATGCCTGAACGTATTCTCGCTCTGTCACAACAAGTGTCGACAGTAGCCTCGCGGCGGGTGGAAGAAATCCGCAAGGTGACATTCATGACGAAAATCCTCGCTCTGAACGCAGCAATCGAAGCGGCCCATGCAGGTGAGGCGGGCGCGGGTTTCTCCATTGTCGCGACTGAGGTCGGCACTATCTCGCAGAAGATCGATACCCTGGCTGAGCAGCTTCACTCCGAGCTCGCTGAAAGAACATCGCAATTGAACCAACTGGGCCAGCGGATGATTGCGGAGATTCGAGGATCCCGCCTGGCGGACCTGGCGCTGAATGTAATCGATATCACCGATCGCAATCTCTACGAACGCTCCTGCGACGTCCGCTGGTGGGCCACTGACGCGGCTGTCGTCGATTGCGCATCGCGTTCGCAAGACTCCGCCGCGGCCAGACACGCTTCCGAACGCCTTGGCGTGATCCTCGACTCTTATACCGTATACCTCGATCTCTGGATTGCCGATCTTTCGGGCCGGATTATCACGAACGGCAGGCCGGACCGGTACCCGGCCGCCCGGCGGGCTGACGTCTCCAGCGAGCCGTGGTTCCAGAAGGCGCTCCTGACACGAAGCGGATCGGAGTTTGTAGCAACCGACATCACGACCATAAAAGAGCTTGGTGACGCCCGTCTCCCCGTCTACTCCGCCGCGATCCGGGAGGAGGGGAAAAGGACAGGGCGGCCGATTGGAGTCCTTGGGATCTTCTTCGATTGGGAGAAGCAGTCGCAAACGGTGGTCAATTCGGTCCGGCTTGCCGAAGACGAGCGTCCCCGCACTACCTGCCTGATGGTCGACTCCCATCACCGGGTGATCGCGTCGACGGATGGAAAAATGCTCTTTCAGCCTTATCCGCTCAAGACAGAAGGAAAGAAGATGAGCACCTACATTGACAGCGAAGGCAACCTGGTTGGATTTGCCTTGACGCCGGGCTATGAAACGTATCCGGGACTCGGCTGGTATGGAGTTCTGATTCAGAAGCCCGTCGTTGAATCAAACTGATTCCCTCCGTTTACTTCCCCTCCAGGTCGAGATCGTCCCCGTAGACTTCATAGCCTCTTTCCCAGCGTCCTGAGGCTCTCGCCTGCCGGCTTCTTCGCGCATTCATCGGGCCTCCGGTGCTTGCATCCCAGCAGACGGGCGGGCTGAGGCTGGCGATCCGCTACGGAGCCCAGAAGGGTTCACGGGATGGCAGAAAATCGATGGGCACCTCGGGAATAAAGGTCTTCAGCCAGCGGGCGCACTCTTTCATTCCGCTTTCTTCGGAGGGGACGTGTCCGAGAATGATCAGGCTCTTTTTGTGCCCAGCAGTCATGGCATCCCGGGCATACTCGATCCCCTCCCACTCGCGGCACTCGCCAATGATCAGTGCGTCGACGTTGTCGCGCTCCAGCCAGCGAATGACGGCTGGACCGTTCGTATATCCGGGACTGACGGCGATCCTTGAAATCTGCAGCTCCGGATTGCCGATCACGCGCATGGTGCGGATGGAGAGGCGGTCTCTCAGGCTGCGAGCGACTGCGCGCAGCGGCGCGGGCGGAAGGACGAACAGGCGCGGAGAGGAGGGGTCCTGATACTTATCCCAACCGAGCGCATCGACGAGGCCTGTGAGAATTCCATCAGGACGGCGCCTGTGCCAGTGGTCGTGAAATCGCCAGACGACCAGGTCGTTGTCGCGAATTACTTTCTGCTTTCGCTCGAAAACTGCGCCTGAGAGCCCGTCGGTGCGATCTTCGTGGTTGTAGAAAGTTGGTTCATGAACGATGATGAGGTTGCGTCCTGCGGCCGCGGCCCGCTCCAGGACGTCAAGCGTGCCGCCGAAGGACGTAGCGATACCTCGTACAGTTGTATCCGGGTTGCCCGCCTTGAACGTATCGACTGTTTTCTCCTCCCAGGGGACACCCACATTCTGCTTGATACGGTTGATGACATCCCGGGCAGTCAGCGGTTTGTTCTGAGCTGCCAGGTGGAAAGCGGAAAGGCCAGCCGCGGCCAGCCAGCTGCGTCGAGAGAAGGTGGAAGACGATATCACACGATGCATGCTACGGACTCGCCATAGTCTATCACCGGGCGGCGAAGGAAGGGTGAGCAGCTGATTAAGCGGATTCCCGGCTTCGTAAACTGTCATGATAATTTCATTTATGAATCTTGACTTCCTGCCCCTTCAGAGATAGTATTGCCCCCCAGTATCGCTCTAGTTAAGGGGCACGAATACATGCTTTGGCGAATATCCTTCGCGTTGACGCTGCTCTCCGCGCTTGCCGTGCCGATGCTATTGCACGCGCAAGGTTCCGACGCGGTCCTTGTAGGCATCATTACTGATGCTTCGGGCGCCGCCGTCGCGGGAGCGACCGTCTCTGCCGTTAACGTCGCGACCGGCGTAAGTCGCGACGTCGTTACTAATCAGACCGGAGCTTATCGTATTGGTCCGCTTGTACCTGGGACCTACGAAGTGCGGACTTCGATGACCGGGTTCAAGACCAAGGTCCAAAGCAACGTAGTGTTGCAGACGGGCGCTGTTTTGAAAGTCGATTTGGTGCTCGAAGTCGGTGATGTTTCCGAGCGGATCGAAGTTACGGCGGCCGCTCCTATGCTGCAAACGCAGGAAACTTCGGTCGGCGGTGTAATTACAACCTCGCAGCTTGAACGAATCCCCGTGAACGGCCGTAACTACACGCGGCTTCTCGTGTTGATGCCAGGCAGCAGCGATATCCGGCGGAGCCAGGGCCGCGGTGACCTCTCAGGCACGCAGATGGTTTCTATTAACGGTCAGCGCACGCAGGACAACAACTACACGATCGACGGCATTGACAACAACATGATGTTCATGAACTCCCCGGGAGGTTCGCCCCCGATGGACGCGATCCAGGAGTTCCGTGTCGCGACGGGGAACTCCGCGGAATACGGCCGATCCGCTGGAGCAAACGTCAATATCTCGATTAAGTCCGGCACGCGTGACCTGCATGGTTCCGCTTATTGGTATGTTCGCAACGACAAGTTCGACGCGAACGAATGGTTTGCAAACCGGCAGAACCGGGGCAAAGTGCCCTTCCGCCAGAATCAGTACGGCATCTCGATTGGCGGTCCGGTCGTTCTGCCAAAGGTTTATAACGGGCGCGACAAGACCTTCTGGTTCGCAAGCTGGGAGGGCTTCCGCCGCCGTCGCGGGCAGACAGCCCAGGGCACGGTGCCTCTGGAGCCGATGCGTCAAGGCAACTTCTCGATGCTGAGCTCCAAGATCTACGATCCGCTCACGGGTCAGGTGGACGCAAACGGAGGGATCGTACGCCAGCCGTTCGCCAACAACATCATTCCCCAGAGCCGCATCAATCCGGCGATGCGATATATCGTAGACACGCTCATGCCGCTGCCGAACCGCCCAGGCACCGTTAACAACCTGCTGTTCACACAGGGGCAAAGCAACGACCGGGACATGTTTGTCGCGCGTGTGGATCATGCGTTCGGCGAGAAGGACACCGTTTACTTCCGCATGCTGGAGCAGCGCGTCGGCGAGATAGTGCCGAACATCACCGGGTACTATGTCAGCGAGAACCGGTATGACGTGAGGAACTATGGCGGAGGGTGGAATCACATCTTCAGTCCGTCGACGGTTCTCGAGTTGAAGTACGGCTTTAGCAATCCGGACAACCCCGGATGCCCGTCTTACACGGACGGACTTACAAGGGAAGGAATCCTCCAAACGGCCGGCATCAGCTTTTTTGACATGCAGGCCCTTTGTGATACCCGCGTGAGCTTTATCCCGCAAGGCTACCTGACTGCGGGCGGGGGCGGCGGCGAGACGATTCTCGATCGCAACCATCAGGTTAGCGGCAAGCTCTCGAAGGTTGTTGGCCGCCACTCGTTCAAAATGGGCGGAGGATACACGGCCCGGGCAACGGACGCACAGTATTCCAACCCGACGAACGGCGACGCGACATTCTGGGCTGCGCTCACTGCTTCGGCGGATGACCCTTCCTCCGGCAACTCGTTCGCCACGATGCTGCTGGGGTATCCAAGCGAGACACGCCGCGGGTTTGGTATTCCGAAGATGCAGGCTCGCCAGCCGTACTTTGAGGCATTCTTCCAGGACGACTGGCGCGTCACGGATCGCCTCACTCTGAATCTCGGGATCCGGTGGGAATCCGGCTTCCGGCCTTATGACATTACGGACTCTCTCGGGAACCTTGTCATCACCCGCAATCCGTCGACGGGCGAATACGGCGTCGAACTCCTTTGGGCTGGCGTAAATCCCCTTCCGGATCCGTATACAGGTCAGCCCAATTCTCCGCCGCGCCGCCTGGGCTACGGCCGGTCGTTGATGCGAGATGACTGGAACAATTTCGCGCCGCGCCTCGGCATCGCATACCAGATCACTCCGAAGACCGTCTTCCGTGCTGGCGCCGGTATCTTTTACAACACCACGTTCATGCAGGAAATTAACGACCTTCGGAAGTTCTGGCCTTACCTGCCCCAGCAGCTGAGCACGTTCAACCGCGGAGTTGTCGCCGATTTTCAGATCACAGATCCGGGTCCTGCGTTCGGCAGTACGCAGGAGATTGGAGGATGGCCGCAAAACCCGAATAATCGGACTCCCTACTCGCAGCAGTGGAACGTGTTCGTCCAACATCAGCTGATGTCTGATCTTGCCGTGGACATCGGGTATGTCGGCTCGGCGAACCGGAAGCAGATCGGTTACCACGGTTGGAACAACGCTGTAACTCCTGGCCCGGGACCTGTTGGCCCGCGCCGCCTTCTGGCCGGCGCCGGCTTCACGGGCAACATGGATGGCGGGAGCAATCACTTCAACTCGGAATACAACGCTCTGCAGCTCAAGGTGACAAAGCAATTCAGCAAAGGGCTGGCGGTGCTCGGCAATTACACGTGGGGCAAATGCATGGATGACCAGTCCTCGCTGGCTGAAGGTAAGTTCCAGGACTTTCTGAATGCCCGTGCAGACTGGTCGCGCTGCAGCTACGACATTAAGCACGCCTTCAAGGTAGGCTATGTCTACGACCTGCCCTTCGGCCGCGGACGCATGTTCGGCGGCGGGTGGAACCGGTTTACAGACGCGAT
>JADGHK010000121.1 GCA_019686145.1 Bryobacteraceae bacterium
AACGGGAACACATGGCGAAGCTGGCGGATCACGGTCCAGAACTGGATTGTTAACGCGCCAACATACTCCAGCCAGCGTGCCGGTGGGCTCTTCGCTTGTTCTGGCGAGGTCAACGGAACTCCACCTCCGCTCCTGCGGCATGAAAGATTGCGCCCAGCTCCATGATTTCCGCGAGGATGCGAGGCTGGCCGCCGACACCTGCAAGGCGAAGCGTTACAGATTGCTCGAGCGCGGCTTTCAGAGCCTCCAGCAGGGTTGCGATGCCTGACGTATCCAGATAGGACACTTCCGACAGATCGACGACAACGGCTTGCGCGGTACTGCTCCGGAGCAGCTTGAGCAGCGTCAAGCGCAGACCCGGCGAGGATTCGACTGTTACGCGTCCCGCGACCTCAACCGTGTACCGGCCGGCTTCTGGGAGAACCCGAACGGTAGCGCCTGCCTCAGAAAGAAGGCTGCTGTTCCTTGCCGCATTCGTTGTCACTTCATCGTAGACGCCGGGGATTGGGAGAGCAGCACGTTGAAACAGACGATTCCTTCGCGCTTCCCACGCACCATAGACGACAACAGGACGCGGCCGGCTACGAACCAGATCGTCCGGCCGGCGATCAGGTTCGCAGCGCCAGGAACCTCCGTATACGGCGCGCGAATATTGGGCGGCGTCTCCCGCCCTAAACCTATGTCGTCCGACACAGATACGCTCCGGTTCGGTCTAACAGATCTGACGCAGAGGGTCGACTTTCACATTGAACTAGGGCAGCATCCATTAGGGGAGGTGCATCGTGAAACCGAGGGTTGCAATTATTGGCAAGGGGCGCGTGGGCGGCGCGCTGCGGGAAGGGCTGGAGAGAGCAGGCTATGAAGTGAGGGCGGCTGGCAAGGAGCCGCAGCTCGTGCGTGAGGCAGCCGAATGGGGCGGCATCATCGTCCTTGTAGTACCATACGGCGCGATCGACGATGTGCTCCGCTCGATCGGCGATGCCGTTAACGGCAAGCCGCTCATCGATGTGACGAACGCCTTGACATCCGATATGGAACTCGCCCTTGGCTTTTCCACAAGTGGGGCGGAGGAGCTTCAAAAGAAGGCGCCTGCGGCCAAAGTCGTCAAGGCGTCCAATACGACGTTCGCCCAGCATATGTCGACGGGGCATGTTAAGGGCACCGCCATCTCCCTGTTTGCGGCTGGCGACGATCAGGGCGCCAAGGAGCAAGTCCTGGCGATGGGCCGTGACATCGGATTCGACCCCGTGGACGCCGGGCCGCTACGGAATGCCCGCCTGCTGGAGCCGCTCGCCAGCTTGAACATCCAACTCGCCTTCTCAGTGAAAATGGGCACGCAGATCGGATTCAAGCTCGTGCACTAGAGGAACAAGGCGTCGCGACTTCGCGGGGTGTGCGCCGTATTCAGGAAGTGGTTTAAAATCAAGGAAGCTTCGGATGTCGGGGCGTGGCGCAGTCTGGTAGCGCACCTGCCTTGGGCGCAGGGGGTCGCTGGTTCGAATCCGGCCGCCCCGACCATCTCTTGACTACACCACTTTGAACTGAACCGCTCGCCCACAGTGCATGCTGCCCTTCCGCCTGATTTATCACAATGGCTACGACCTCAAGTTCGGGGATCACGTCTTCCCTAGTCAGAAGTACAGGCTGATCCGGGAACAATTGCTGAGCGAGGGCTTTGCCATGCCCGAGGATCTTGTTTCGCCCGAACCCGCTCCGGACGACGACATCCTTCTTGTGCACGAGAAGGGGTGGGTCGACCGCCTCAAGAACGGGACGTTGAGCTATATGGAGATCCTCAGGCTGGAAGTCCCATACTCGCGGCAAATGGTCGAGGGTTTCTTCCTAGCCGCCGGCGGCACGACGCTTGCGGGGCGTCTTGCCCTGCAGCACGGAATGGCATTCAACATTGGAGGGGGCTTTCACCACGCCTTCCCCGGTCATGGCGAAGGATTCTGCGCAATCCATGACGTTGCGGTCGCGATCCGCGTCCTTCAGCAGGAGCGCCTGATCCGGCGGGCGATGGTTGTCGACTGCGACGTCCATCACGGCAATGGCACCGCCGCGATCTTTGCCAATGACGATAGCGTCTTTACGCTCTCCATCCATCAGTTCAATAACTATCCCGCTGTGAAGCCGCCGTCGAACATTGACATTCACCTTGAGGATGGCGTTGGGGATGCCGAGTATCTGGAGCGGCTGCAAGGTCCCTACGAAACGTCCATCGCCGAATTTCAGCCGGACATCCTGATGTATGTCGCCGGGGCGGACCCCTACAGGGAAGACCAGCTCGGCGGATTGTCGTTGAGTATGGAAGGGCTAAGGCAGCGCGATCTGCTCGTCATGACAACGGCCCTGCGCCGGAATGTTCCCGTTGTCGTGACGCTTGCCGGCGGATACGCGCGCCGGCTCAGCGACACCGTAGCGATTCATGCAAATACGGCGCATGCCGCGCTCGCCGCGTTTGAGAGCGAGCAAGGGAAGATGAGGACGCCGCTTTAAGAAACCTTCGCGAGCAGCGAGTCTTCAAAGCTGTAGTCGGGCGGCGGAAAGCCGTTGTGCCGCACATACCAGCGATAGGTTTCCTTCAGGCCTTCGAGAAAAGGCGTCGGCTTGAACTTCAGCACCCGCTGCGCTTTCGCGACGAGCTGCGTAATCGGCGGCATATCGTAGTAGAAGCCAAAGTAGAGGAGCGGGCCCATCGGATGGCCCCCTGCCTGGTGAATCAGCTCCCTCGGGACCTTCACCATCTGCGGCTCCTTCCCGGCTGCCTTCCCAAGCGCCTGAACCAGTTCCTGCTGAGTCACCGGCCGCGGATTGGCGATGTTAAAACTGTTGCCCACCGCGGCCGGTTCCTCCATCACTTTCATGCACGCCCAGACGAGATCCTTCACGTGAACGAACTGCATGAGCCGGCGGCCGTCGCCCGGCAGGATAATCGGACGTCCGGCGCGCAGGCGATCCCAGAAAAACGCCTCCCGGTAGTAGGGATTTTCGGGACCGTAGATGTACGGCGGCCGCAGGGTCACCACCGGGAGGCCGTAGCGCAGGTGGAGGCGGAACAGGGCGCGTTCACTCATCGCCTTGTTCCGCACGTATGCTTCCGGATGCGTGTCGGGCGCGAGGGCGTCGTCTTCGTGATGGTTCAGGCCATCGCCGTAGGCGGCTACGCTCGACATGAAGATATACCGCTTGAGGCCATCGCCAAAGGCTTGCGCTGTCGCTTCTACCTGGGCCGCCGTCGTTCCGCGTTCCCAGTCGTAGACATTGTCAAAGACAACGTCAAATTGCCTGCCCTTCACGGCCTGCCGCACCGATTCGGGGTCGTTCCGGTCGGCCATGAGATTCCCGACCTTCCGCCCGAGGTTGTGTTCCGCGTGGCGGTGCATGACCGTCACTTCATGGCCGGCCTTGACCAGTTCGGCGACGAGGCGGCGCCCGATGAAGAGAGTGCCGCCGATAACGAGGACTCTCATTGAGGAAGCGCTAGTCGTAGTATTCGAGGCCGAGGTGCGTGATGAGATCTTCTCCCCGCATCCACCGGAGCGTGTTCTTCAGCTTCATCAGCTGAATGAAGATGTCGTGCTCGGGATAGAGTCCGGGAGCCGTCATCGGAGCCTTGAAGTAGAAGCTGAGCCACTCCTGTATACCCCGCATTCCTGCCCGCTGCGCCAGATCGAGGAAGAGCACAAGGTCCAGAACCAGCGGCGCCGCGAGGATCGAGTCGCGGCAGAGGAAGTCGATTTTGATCTGCATCGGGTAGTTGAGCCACCCGAAGATATCGATGTTGTCCCAGCCCTCCTTGGCGTCGCCGCGCGGCGGATAGTAGTTGATGCGGACAAGGTGATAGAGGTCCTTGTACAGGTTCGGATACAGATCCGGCTGGAGGATCTGCTCAAGGACCGAGAGTTTGGTCTCTTCCTTGCTCTTGAAGGACCCCGGATCGTCGAGGACCTCACCGTCCCGGTTTCCAAGGATGTTGGTCGAGAACCAGCCGGACACGCCAAGCATCCGGGCTTTTAAGCCTGGCGCGAGGAGCGTCTTCATGAACGTCTGGCCGGTCTTGAAATCCTTGCCGCAAATCGGCACCTGACGGTCGCGAGCCAGCTCGACCAGCGCGGGAGCGTCGGCGCTCAGATTGGGGGCGCCGTTGGCATACGGAATGCCCATCTTCAGCGCTGCATAAGCATAGATCTGGCTGGGCGCGATGTCCGGGTCGTTCTTCTGGAGCCCGCACTCGAAGTCCTTGAGCGTCTGGTGCACTTGCGTCGGCCGGCGGAACACTTCGGTCGACCCGCACCAGATCATGACCATGCGCGAGGCGCCGGTGGACTTCTGGAAGTTCCGGATGTCGTCCATCAGCATCTCGGCATAGTCCATCTTCGAGCCGCCCTGCTTCACGTTTGGACCGTCAATCCGGCGGACGTACTCGCGGTCAAAGACGGCTTTCATCGGCTTGATCGCTGAAAGCGGCTCCTTTACCTGTTCGAGCAAGGGCTCGTCGAGCACGCGTGCCTTCAGCGCTGCCTGGTAGGCATTGTCCTCGTAAATATCCCAGCCGCCGAAAACCAGGTCGTTCAAACTGGCAAGAGGAACAAAATCTTTGATTCGTGGAGTCCGTCCCTCCGTGCGTTTGCCGAGGCGGATGGTCGCGAGCTGTGTGAGGGAACCGACGGGTTCTGCCAGGCCGCGTTTCACTGCTTCGACGCCGGCAATAAACGTAGTGCTTACCGCTCCAATTCCCGGAATCAGAATTCCGAGCTTCCCCTCCGCTGGAGCGATGCGGACATTCTCAGTCGACAAAATCAACTCCTCTTTGCGAACAACGCGGCAGGCCGGGCCGGCGGAGTCCGCGGCGGGCAACACTTACAAAAATGGCCTGAATGCTATACTAGCAGCTTAATGCAAGGTCGCGCGACGAGCAGCATTTCGACGATTCTGGTCGATGATGAACAATTGGCGCGGGACGAGTTGATCTATCTTCTCCGCGATTTCCCCGACATTGAAGTAGCAGGCACCGGAGCCAACGGGCTTGAAGCCATTGAGCTGATTGAGGAGTTCGAGCCCGACCTTGTCTTCCTTGACGTTCAGATGCCCGGGCTGGACGGGCTGGGCGTGATCGAGAAGCTGCGGGAGCGGAACGTCCCGCTCCCGCACTTCATCCTGGCTACAGCCTACGATCAATACGCCATCGAGGCGTTTCGTCTCGAGGCGATGGACTACCTGCTGAAGCCGATCGAGCGGGAACGGCTCGCCGTTACGGTCGAACGCGCGCGCCGGATTATCAGCGAGAAGAACCGCCCGGCTCCGGACGCCCTTCCTCAGCAAAAGCCCACCCTCCAGCGGACCAAGCTGCTCGTAAAGGCCAATAATCGCAACTTCATCGTAGATGCACAGGATGTCATCTACGCGACCATCGAGGACGGACTCATCACGGTGGTCACGACCACAATCGAAGGACATTCCAACTACCGCACCATTGAAGAGCTGCAGTCGAATCTTGACCCCGACATTTTCTGGCGCGTGCACCGGTCGTTCCTGGTAAACATCAACCGGATCCGCGAAGTGATTCCCTGGTTCAAGTCCTCCTACCAGCTAAAGATGGATGACAAGCGGCAGACGGAGATTCCGGTCAGCCGGGTGCAGACCAAGCGCTTGCGGGCGTTACTGAAACTGTAGAGCCGGATCGAAGGCTCTACAATGAAGGTGTTATGAGCGACACATTTCGAATTGCGGATCGCGAATTCCGGTCCCGCCTCTTCGTTGGAACCGGTAAGTACCGCAGTTTCCAGGAGATGGCGCGTTGCCACGAGGCCTCCGGCGCAGAAGTGGTGACTGTGGCGGTACGGCGCGTCAATCTCAACGACCGCTCCAAGGAGAGCCTGCTCGATTATATTGACCGCTCCAAGTACTTCATTCTGCCGAATACTGCCGGCTGCTATACCGCCGAGGAGGCCATCCGGACGGCCAGGCTGGCGCGCGAGGTGGGCTTGTCCAACTGGATCAAGCTGGAGGTGATCGGGGACGAGAAAACCTTGTTTCCGGACAACGAGGGTTTGCTCGAAGCGACCCGCGTGCTGGTCAAAGAGGGTTTTGTCGTTCTTCCCTACACGAACGACGATCTGGTGAATGCCCGGAAGCTTATCGATGCCGGCGCGGCCGCTGTCATGCCTCTTGCTGCCCCGATCGGGTCCGGCATGGGCGTGCAGAATATATCGAATCTGCGGATTCTCCGTGAAATGATCACCGAGGTGCCGCTGATTGTCGATGCCGGGGTCGGTACCGCTTCGGATGCCGCGATTGCGATGGAGTTAGGTTACGACGGCCTGCTGCTCAACACGGCGATCGCCGCCGCGGAGGATTCCGTAAAGATGGCGCAGGCCATGAAGCATGCCGTCGAGGCGGGACGTCTCGCTTATCTCGCTGGACGTATGCCGAAGAAGCTCTACGCTACGGCGAGCAGCCCGCTTGAAGGCGTCGTTCGCTAAGTTTTCCCGTACGGACTTATGCGTATCGCGATCCTGTCCGATATTCACGACAATCTCTGGAATCTGGCCGCCGCTCTGGAGAGCATCCGCGCGCGCGATTGCGAAGCCCTGATCTGTTGCGGCGATCTTTGTTCTCCTTTCGTTGTGGATCGCCTTCGTACCTTTCCAGGGCCGGTGCACATCGTATTCGGCAACAATGACGCGGATTTGTATCGCATCACCAGGAAGTGCGACAGCAGGGTGCAGGCGCACGGCGAGATCGCGGAGCTGGAACTCGGCGGCCGCAAGATTGGCGTGAATCATTTCGACGGGATCGCCCGCTCAATGGCGCATTCCGGCCTCTACGATGTCGTCTGCTACGGCCACAATCACCGCTTCGCCGTCTCTCAGATCAACGGAACTCTCGCAATCAATCCAGGTCCCATCATGGGCGCGGCGGGCTTTTCCGC
>JADGHK010000122.1 GCA_019686145.1 Bryobacteraceae bacterium
CCTCCTCTCAAGCGTCGGTACTCGAAGAGCTACTTCTGTTTGCCTGAGGATCACTTTATCTTTCTCTTTTCGTTCGATGCGGGATCTGTCGTGAATCGAAAGAATCCGCTGGGTGCGGTCAACGCCTTCCGTCAAGCCTTTCCGTCAGGCAGTGAACCTGTAATGCTGATTCTCAAGACAAGAAACACTCCCGCTGTGAATTGCGGCATCGAAGGGATGCACTGGGGGGAAGTGCTCCAAGCCGCGCAGGCGGACTGGCGCATCAGAATTATCGATCAGACAATGACTGATGAGGAGCTTTTCGGCCTCAAGTCTGTCATTGACTGTTACGTCTCGCTCCACCGGGCTGAAGGCTTTGGCTATGGCCCGGCGGAGGCGATGCTGCTTGGTAAACCGGTGATCACAACGGCTTACTCCGGAACAAGAGATTTTTGCAATCCTCAAACTGCCTTGCTCGTTGATTTCCAGGAAACGGTCGTGCCTTTTGGAACATATCCGTACATGGATCGTGACCGGACGTACAAGTGGTCGGAACCGTCGGTTGAGGACGCAGCCAGCAAGATGAGGCTGATTGTCGATGATCCATCGCTGCGGGAGAGGCTCGGCAAGGCCGGCCGGAAGATCATTCAAAGCGAATATAGCTTGGACGCTCTCACTCGTCGATACCAGAAGCGGATTGCTGAACTTGGAATCTTTTCAGAGGCCAGGCAGGTTGCTTTATGATTCCGGCGCATACCTGTGCGAAAGACATTTTGCTTGAAGGGCCGTTCGAGTCGGATTACAGCTTGGCGGTGGTGAATCGAGAGCTGGCTTTGGCCTTGATCGAGAACGGCGTAAGGGTTGCACTTCATCAGCGGGATCACACGACAGCGTACCCGGTGAGCGAGAAGTTTCGAAAAAGCGATCCATCCCTTGCTGCCTGTCTGATAAGTGATCCGGCCGATGTCTCCTGCTTCTTCCACTCACGATATATCTATCCGCCCTTTACGGATCACCTTCGAGGTGTGATCAATGGGTTCCACTTGTATGGGTGGGAAGAGACGGGCTTTCCGGCGGAGTATGTCGACGCATTTAACAACAGCCTGGACATCATCACCGTAATGTCCACTTTTGTTAAGGAAGTGCTTGAGGCGAACGGCGTCCGAGTCCCCATTGTTGTGACCGGTCTGGGCGCCGATCATATTCTCCGGCAGCCCCCTGTTCCAACGGTCCTGGAGGGTTCGACCATTGGCAGATCCTTCCGCTTCCTGCACATCTCCTCCTGCTTTCCGAGGAAGGCTCCTGACGTGCTTATCGAAGCCTTTTGTCAGGAATTCGGTCCAGACGAGCCGGTCGAGCTTGTTATCAAGACCTTTGACAACATTCACAACCGGATTTTTGAGCTCCTTGCAGAGGCGGACCAGAAGTACAGGGATCATCCGCCGATTCGAGTGATCACCAGATCGTTCTCTCTGCCGGAAATGCGATGGCTGATTGAAAGTGCGGATTGCCTGATCTCGGCCAGCCGCGGTGAGGGATTCGGGCTCCCGGTTGCCGAAGCGATGCTTCTTCGAACGCCGGTAGTCGCAACCCCTATCGGAGGCCAGGCAGACCTGTGCAATCAGGAGAATTCGTGGCTTGTCGATTACCAGATGGAGGAAGCTCGCAGCCACCTGTCTCGCCCTGGTTCCAAGTGGGCAGAACCCTCGATTCCTTCCCTTCGTAAGCAGCTTCGGGCCGTTTTCGAAGCCCCCGAGAACCTCGTAGTACAGAAGTGCGAAGCGGCTCGACGGCACATCGAGGAGAACTATACGTGGAGCCACGTCGCCAGGAAATATCTTTCAGCGCTGGCTGACGGCACAAGCCGGCGTCGCGCTGCCCTCACCGTTTCGAGACGACGTTTCGGGCACCCTATGCGCGTCGGGGTCATGACGACGTGGAACGTTCGCTGTGGCATCGCCGAGTACTCACGATATCTCGTTGAGAGCATTCAATCCGACGCAGAGGTTGTCGTCTTTGCGGAGGAAGGCAAGCCGCAAGGGCCGGACAAGCCTTCGGTCATCCGCTGCTGGACGCGGCCGGCGGACCCAAAAGCCCCGGGGAAGCATTTCGAACGACTCGTCCAAAGCGCAATCTTCAGCGGTGTAGACATCATCAACATTCAGTTCAATTTTGGCTTTATCCATGCCGACGGTCTCAGACATGTGATTTCGGCGCTAGCCGGCCACGGCATTCCCTCCGTTGTGACCTTACACTCGGTGACGAATCCGCGGTTTCTCGACTACGCCGACGCCTTCCGGATGGCGGCGGCTTGTTTCGTGCACCGGGTCTCGGACGTGGACAGACTAAAGGCAGCCGGAGTAAAGAACGTTTACCATATCGATCAAGGCATCCCGGCAGTAAGCGCATCGGTAAGGCACCGGCCATCGGCCTCCAACTCCTCAACCACGACCATTGCTTCCTTCGGATTCATTCTGCCGCCAAAGGGAGTCTACGAGCTGATTCAGGCTTTTCGGCTGGTATCACGGCTCAACCCCAATCTCCGGCTCAAGCTGTTCAACGCCCTTTACCCGATTCCCGATTCGGCCGAGTATGCCTCCCTCTGTCGTGAACTGATCGATCAGCTTGGACTGGGTTCGAAAGTCGATCTCTATCCCGCGTTCCTGGAGGACCGGGAAGTGATCGAGGAACTGGCAAAGACGGATCTGATCGTTCTTCCGTATACCTACTCTTCGGAGTCAGCCAGTGCGGCGATTCGAATTCCGATGGCGTCGGCGACTCCAATCCTTTGTTCTGATCTCTCGATCTTTGATGAATTCCATTCTGTAGTTCATCGCTTCCGCGCGGGGGACGTCTTTGACCTCAGCCGCAAGCTGCTACTGCTAACGCAGGATCCCGTGCTGCGGAATCGATATCGAGCTCAGCAGGAGCAGATCCTGGATCGGCTGGGCTGGCCTCGGGTGGGGCGGCGAATCCTATCCCTGATGAAAGAAGCGCTGGCGATGACGAGCAAGAAGGCAGCACGGGCTTGAAATCACGGAGGAGGACTGTGCCAGTTAACAACTCGCTTCTCGCTGAGCATCCAATTCCGCAGGTTGTGCTGGACCGGATGGCCGAGCTGACTTTGGACCAGTGCCTGCACCTCGTGTACCGGCTTCTCCTAAACCGGCCGCCCGACGACTCGGGCTGGTCCACCTTTTCCTCTCTGCTTAAGGGGGAAAACCGGCCTGATCTTCTCATCTCCTGGATCGTCGATTCGTTCGAGTTTCATGCGCTGCACGGAGCGGAGCGGCTGAAGAACTTCTATTCGTTCGTTGAACGGGCCGGGAGTCTGGACTTGATGGCGCTGGTTGAACTCGATGAGGTTGCCGCTCATGTCGATCCAGCAATAGCAGCGAGCTAGTCTTCCCCTCCGGTGCTCTTCCCTGAATCCGCGGCAGCCGCCTGGAACAATCCGAAGCGGTGGAGGATGCTTTGCCCAGGGGCGCTGGCGAGGAAGCGGAGGAACTGCAGGGCGGCGTCCCGTTGGGTTGACCGTGCAACGACTCCCCCGACTTGCCGGATCGGGCGGTGCCACTCCTGCGGAATCAGGACGCCGCCCTTGTCAAGGACCAAAGTCCAGGACGTGAGGGTGATATCCGCATTCCCGCTCCGCGCGTACTCAAACGCCTGCCTGACGTTCTCTGCGTAGACGACCTTCGGACTCAGGCGCTTCCACAACCCCTGGCTCTCGAGCGCCTGCCGCGCCGCCAGTCCGTACGGAGCATGGGCGGGATTTGCGATTGAGATATGACGCACGGGCTCGGCATCCAATTTAGACAGGCTGCGCAGCTCAGGGCGGTGTGACCATAGTGCGACGCGTCCCAGCCCGTAGACCTGCACCGAATTCTCCACCAAGTGTCCGGAGTTTGCCAGTTCTTTCACAAATTCCTCATTCGCCGAGAGATAGACGTCATACGGAGCCCCGTTCCGGATCTGGCGGGCCAGCATCCCGCTCGATCCGAGTACAAATCGAAGACGGTGGCCCGACGCGGCTCGAAATGCGTCCGTCAGCGCCTGCTGCGTCGGGGCCAGATCGGAGGCGGCGGCGACGAGAATTTCAGCGCCATAGGACAGGGAAGCGGCGAAGAACAGGAAGCAGCCAAATCTTGACAGTAATCGACTAAACTTTAATAATAAAGATAGGCTAACTCGAGCAGGGCGCGGGCAGGAGCGCCGTGAGCCGAACGTTTGTACGAGGGTTTCTCTAAGGGAGGACTGCAAAGAAATGAGCAAGATCATTGGGATTGACCTCGGGACCACAAATTCTGTTGTCGCAGTTATGGAGGGCGGGCAGCCAGTCGTCATCCCGAATCAGGAAGGAGGCCGAACCACCCCTTCTGTCGTGGCCTTCACCAAGTCCGGAGAGCGATTGGTCGGGCAAGTTGCGAAGCGTCAAGCGGTTACGAATCCGGAAAATACCATTTATAGCATCAAGCGCTTCATGGGCCGGCGCTATGACGAAGTCACCGAAGAAATGAAGCTCGTGCCCTACCATGTCAAGCGGAGCGACAAGGGGGATGCGCGGGTGGACGTTGCTGGGAAGCTGCTATCGCCGCCGGAAATCTCGGCGATGATCCTCAGCAAGCTGAAGGAGGCCGCAGAAGCGTATCTGGGTACAAAAGTGACGGCCGCCGTCATTACCGTTCCCGCCTACTTTAACGACGCTCAGCGCCAGGCTACCAAGGACGCCGGGCAAATTGCGGGCCTGGAGGTCAAACGCATTATCAACGAGCCGACGGCAGCTGCCCTTGCCTACGGCCTCGACAAGAAGAAGGACGAGACCATTGCCGTTTACGACTTTGGCGGCGGTACGTTTGATATCTCGATTCTGGAGGTTGGCGATGGCGTCGTGGAGGTGAAGTCAACGAACGGTGACACGCACCTTGGCGGCGACAACATCGACCAGCGCCTGGTGGACTGGCTGATTCAGGAGTTCAAGCAGGAAGAAGGCGTCGATCTCTCGCGCGACCGCATGGCTTTGCAGCGTCTGCGTGAGGCCGCAGAGAAGGCTAAGATCGAACTTTCAACGCTGTACGAAACCGAGATCAACCTTCCGTTCATTTACGGCGACCCGACAACCGGTCCGAAGCACCTTGTCAAGAAACTGACGCGTGCCCGCTTCGAGCAGATGATTGATGACATCATCCAGCGGACCATTCAGCCCTGCAAGCAGGCTCTTGCCGATGCCGGGCTGACGCCGGACAAGATCGACGAAGTCGTTCTCGTTGGCGGATCCACGCGTATTCCGAAGGTTCAGGAAATCGTCCGCAACTTCTTCGGCAAGGAGGCGAACAAGAGCGTCAACCCGGACGAGGTTGTAGCCATTGGCGCTGCTGTTCAGGGCGGCGTGCTTGGCGGCGACGTGAAGGACGTGCTGCTGCTCGACGTCACCCCGCTTTCGCTGGGCATTGAGACCCTGGGCGGTGTGTTCACAAAGCTGATCGAGCGGAACACAACCATTCCGACGAAGAAAACCGAGGTGTTCTCCACGGCCTCGGACAATCAGACCTCGGTTGAGATCAAGGTCTACCAGGGCGAGCGCGCCATGGCAAAGGACAACCGGCTGCTTGGGGTCTTCCAGCTGGTCGGTATCCCGCCGGCGCCGCGTGGTATCCCGCAAATTGAGGTGACCTTCGACATCGACGCCAACGGTATTCTGAACGTGCTCGCAAAGGACCGGGCGACCGGCAACGAGCAAAAGATCACCATCACCTCCTCTTCCGGTCTCAGCAAGGAGGAAGTGGAGAAGATGGCGCGCGACGCCGAGGCGCATGCTGCGGAAGACAAGCGGCGGCGCGATGAGGTGGATGCTCGAAATCGCGCTGATTCGATGGTCTATCAGGTAGAGAAGATGCTGAAGGACCACGGCGATAAGATCAGCGCGGAGGACAAGTCCAACGTTCAGGCGGCTTTGGATGAAACGCGGAAGGCGATCAACGAGAACGCCAGCCTGGAGCGGCTCAACGCGGCCGTCGATAAGCTGACGCAGGCCAGCCACAAGCTCGCTGAGGCGATGTACAGAGCTCAGTCGCAGCCCACTGGCCAGGCGGGTCAGGGAACCGAGACGAAAGCCGGCGGCGAGTCCAAGCCGGGTGAGAATGTCGTAGACGCGGAGTTCGTCGACGTAGAAGACAAGAAGTAATCTGCCTTTGAGGAGTGGCGGCCCGGGAGTGGTCCAAAAACCGGGCCGGACCGCTCTGGAATATTCCTATGGCCTCCAATGAGGATTACTACAGGACGCTTGGCGTCTCGCGAGACGCCAGCCCGGAGGAGATCCGAAAAGCATATCGCCGCCTGGCTCGGAAGTACCATCCCGACCTGAATCCCGGCGACAAGGCAGCGGAAGAGCGGTTCAAGAAGGTCCAGGAAGCTTACGATGTCTTGAATGATCCGAAGAAGAAGCAGATGTACGACCAGTATGGCTTCTACTCGGATTCGGGATTCGCAGCCGGCGCCGGCGCCTACCAGCAAGGCCCAGGGATGGGTTTTGGCGGTTTCGACTTTTCGGACTTCATGAAGGGCCCAGGCGCCGGCGGCCGCGGTGAGGACTACGGCTTCGGCGGTGCTTTCCGGGATCTCTTCAGCCAGTTTTTCGGCGGAAGGCAGCGCGAGGCCAGCCAGGTGCCTGAAAAAGGCTCGGATCTCGAGTATGCGCTGAATATCGATTTCCAGCAGTCGCTCCGCGGCACGCAGGTCCGGCTCAATATCCAGCGGTATGACCAGTGCCCGGTTTGCAACGGAACGGGGACCCAAGGTGGAGCGACGACGGTCTGCCCCGAGTGCAACGGTACCGGAAACGTCAGCCAGATGGCGGGCGCGATGCGCTTCAGCCTCACTTGTCCGCGCTGCGGCGGAAGCGGACGGCTGAAGAACGCCTGTCCCAATTGC
>JADGHK010000123.1 GCA_019686145.1 Bryobacteraceae bacterium
CCCTCTCCAGATTCATGAAGTCCCTAGCGGCACGCAGGTGTTCGACTGGTCGGTTCCCAGGGAATGGAACATCCGGGACGCGTGGGTGAAGAATGCAGCGGGCGAGAAAGTGATCGACTTCAAGAAGTCCAACCTTCACGTGCTGAACTACAGCATTCCGATCCACCAGAAGATGCCGCTCTCCCAACTACGGGCGCATCTGTTCACGCTTCCGGAGCATCCCGGCTGGATCCCGTACCGAACGTCGTATTACGCCGAGAACTGGGGATTTTGCCTCTCCCACGAGCAACTCCTTGCGCTCGAGGAGGGCGAGTATGAAGTGTACATCGATGCTTCTCTTAAACCCGGATACCTGACTTATGGTGAAGCATTCGTACCCGGCGCCACGAGTGACGAATTTCTGATTTCCTGCCATGTGTGCCACCCGTCGCTGTGCAACGACAATCTTTCGGGCATTGCCGTGGCGACACAACTGGCGGAATTGCTGGCTCGCTCCAATCTCCGGTACTCTTACCGGTTCCTCTTCATCCCCGGGACCATCGGATCGATCACCTGGCTCTATTTCAACCAGGATGTGGTTCCGCGGATCCGCCACGGCTTAGTCTTGACGTGCGTTGGCGACAGCGGACCGATTACGTATAAGAGAAGCCGGCGGGGCGATGCGTGCATCGACCGGGCAGTCGCTCACCTGCTGCGCGACCGGGAAGGTTCGTCCCTTATTGATTTTTCGCCCTGGGGATACGATGAACGGCAGTACTGCTCCCCTGGGTTCAATTTGCCGGTCGGCTGTCTGATGCGCACGCAGCATGGTTGCTTTCCGGAATACCATACCTCCGCGGATAACCTCGACTTCGTCCGCCCCGAGTGCTTGGAAGATACGCTGCGGTTTTGCATTTCCCTCATCAATCTGCTCGAGCGGAATCGGGTTCTCGTGAACCTGAACCCTTACTGCGAGCCCCAGCTCGGCAGGCGGGGGCTATATCGTCCTACTGGAGGGGCTGGAATCGGAGACGAAAATCTGGCGAGCCTGTGGGTGCTGAACATGTCAGACGGGTCCGAAAGCCTCCTTGACATTGCGGATCGCGCACAGCTTCCTTTCCAGCTCATTCATGAAGCGGCATTACGCCTCGAACAGGCCGGACTTGTGCGACGAGTGGAGGGATAGAAGTGGAGCGGTTGGGTCCACGTACGCGGTGAAACGCTGCCCGGCCTCCCGGCGTCATAGCTACTGTTCTCTTTTGCGGCGATCGTCACCCCTTCGTTGAGGGCTGGCTGTCACCGCGCTTTCATTGTTGCCTCATTGCTTCAATTTGGCTCTGCCTCTTTCGGTAACGGCGCAGCCAGAAGGGTAATTTCCCGAGGTGAATTTCGATAGAAGTGACCGACACTATTCGTTCCTGGGTTTGTATGAAAGGATCCGGGAGGACTTCCAAGCGAACGGACGTGATATCACGCGATCCGGCTTTCAGGCCATCGCCGTGTATCGTTTCGGCGTCTGGATCCTGGGGCTGCCGCGTGTGGTCCGTTTCCTGCTTCTTCCCTTTTATGCAGTGATGTACCTCTGGGTACGCAATATTTACGGGATTGAGATTTCATATCGTGCCCGGATCGGCCGGCGATTCCGCATCGCGCATCAGGGAGGCATCGTCATACATCCGTGCGCTCAGATTGGCGACGACTGCCTGATCCGTCACAACGTAACAATTGGCGCCACAGGTGCAGGTCCATGGACCGATGCCCCCATCCTCGGAAACGGGGTGGAGGTAGGTTGCGGCGCCACAATCCTGGGCAAGATCAGAATCGGCGACGGCGCACGGATTGGTCCCCAGGCACTGGTATTGCTGAATGTGCCTCCGGGAGGGATGGTCGTAAGCGAGCCGGCGCGAATTATTGTCCCTCGAGGCACACCGAACCGTGTTGAAGTTTCGGTAACATCTGACAACGACAAGTCCTGGCAACCAATGCAAGCTGCGCCGAAAGGACGAGCATGAACACTGACTACATACAGTCTGCATCGGTTCAGGCCGCGATCCATCAAGCGAACCAGCTCCTGTCCGCGAATGACTGTCGCGGAGCATTGGAGCTCTGCCTATCTGCGGCGGATGCTTACGAGCTTCCGCCCGGAGCCCTCTGTCTCAAGATCGCCCGCTGCTATCAAAGGCTCGGGGATACGGATGCGATGGTCCGCTGGGCTTTGTCCGCTGTCGATGCCGGGGAGGAGTTTACAGTATGGCTGGCGTGCGCGAACCTGCTCAAGAATGTCCCGGCCGGCAGCCTGAAGGCACGCCGGACCGCCCGGCTCGCTGTACTGAGCAGTTACACCACGGTTCAGTTCGTGCCCCTGCTTCAGCTTGCAGCCTTGCGTCAGGGCGTCGCGCTAGAGATTCACGAAAGCCCGTTCGGACAGTATCAGCAGGAGGTTTTGAACCCGTCAAGCGCCACGTATGCCTTCAAGCCCGACTTCCTTCTTTTTGCCGTCGATGAGCGTGAGGCGAACTTACCCAATCATTGCGCGCAGCCATTTGAGGCCGTTGAAAAGGAAACAGCACGGTGGAAGTCGCTCTGGCAAGGCGCCGCATCGAACTCGACAGCAACGATCATTCAACACAACTTTGCGCTAAGCCCGGAAGATGCGCTGGGACACCTGGGGTCCCGCCTCGCCGGATCTCGCTATCGGATGCTGCAGGAACTGAACCGGCGTCTTGCCGAGGAGGCGGGAGAGAACGTCCTGCTCCTCGATTGCGACCGGATCGCTGGAACGTTCGGGAAGGAGCGCTGGTTTGATCCTCGCTACTGGCTCCTCTCACGACAGGCCGTTGCGCTCGATGCCCTTCCACTGCTGGCCCGGCACACAGCCGCACTGCTTGCAGCCCGTCTCGGGCTTTCGCGGAAGTGTCTCGTCCTCGACCTGGACAATACCCTTTGGGGAGGAACCGTTGGCGAGGACGGTGTTTCTGGTTTGCAGATTGGCGACGGACCCAAGGGCGAGGCCTATCTCGCATTTCAGGAATATATTCGGGCGCTGAAGAGCAAGGGAATCATTCTTGCAGTCTGCTCCAAGAACGATGAGGCCGTCGCGAAGGAACCTTTTGAAAAGCACCCACGGATGCTTCTGCGGCTCGATGATTTTGCGGTCTTCGTCGCAAACTGGCGACCGAAGCTGGAGAATCTGATCTCAATCTCACGGACCTTGAATCTCGGACTGGATTCTTTCGTGTTTTTGGATGATAACCCCGCCGAGCGGCGAGCAATGCGGCAGGCTCTTCCAGCTGTCGAGACGCCCGCCTTGCCCGACGACCCGGCACTCTATGTCCGTGCCCTCGATCGAACCCTATTGTTCGAGACTGCCGCTTTCACAGAGGAAGACAGCCGCCGGGCTGAACAGTATGCAGCACGCGCAAAGGCCGACGAAGCCAGAGCAGCCGCCGGATCTCTGGCGGAGTTCTACAGCAGCCTGAAGATGCAGGCAATCATCGAGCCCATCTCTCGGGAACAGTTGCTCAGGGTCGTTCAGCTGCTTGGCAAGACGAACCAGTTCAACCTCACAACTCGCCGCCACTCCTTCGGCACTGTGAATGAGTTCCTCAAAGACCCGTCCTGCGTTCACTTCACCGCTCGTCTGAGGGATTGCTTCACGGACCACGGCCTTGTTGCGCTTCTCATCGCGTTTGTGCAGGGCGAGACGCTTTCGATCGATAGCTGGCTAATGAGCTGCAGGGTGATCGGCCGCACACTCGAATTCGAAATGCTGCGGTACTTGTGTGAGCAGGGCCGGGAGAGGGGTTGCCGGTCGATTCGCGGCCTGTACATCCCAACGGAGAAGAACGGTCTCGTCCGGGATCTCTTTTCCGACCTCGGCTTCCGTCTGATCGAGGAGAAGAATGGGACGACGACTTGGGAGCGCTCACTCGACGACGAGTCTCTGCGGCAGCGCAGTTTCATCCAGCGTGTTGCCTCCTTCGACTCTGTGCCTGAGGAGATGAACGATGGCAAACTTGCACGACCAGCTTGAAGGCGTGTTCCAAACGATTTTCAATAACGATCAGCTTCAGCTGCGAGATGACATGTCGCCACCGGACATTCCGGGATGGGACTCCGTTGCGCATATCAATCTTATGTTTGGAATCGAGCAAGCCTTCGGGATCCGTTTCACCGGAGATGAACTGGCCCGCCTCGAGACAATTGGTGAATTGAAACGCTTACTGGCCAGCCGGATGCGCTGAGCAATCTGTTTGGAGCAATGCAATGGCAGTGTCCAAGTACGTTCGCCCTCTCTGCTTCTTCTGGTTCGTGACCGCCACCGCGGTTCCGGATCCGGAGCCGATTGTGATTCATCCGGGTGAGTCCATTCAGGAAGCTGTCAATAACGCGCCCGAGGGAGCCCGGTTTCTCCTGAAGGCCGGTGTTCATCGATTGCAGCAGATCCGGCCCAAACATGGACAGATCTTCGAGGGCGAGCAGGGCGCGATCTTAAGCGGCGCGGCTTTGCTCACCACCTTCGACCGCGAGGGTGACTTCTGGGTTGCCAGCGGGCAGCACCAACGCGGCCAGGTTCATGGACAGTGCCACCCGTCCTCTCCGGGGTGCCGGTATCCCGAGGACCTTTTTATTGACGATGTTCCCCTAATCCACGTCCGCAGCCGGTCCCAGCTCGCCCCGGGGCGCTGGTTTTTCGACTACGACAATCACAAAATCTATCTGGCGGACGACCCGACCGGAAAACGCGTCGAGACCAGCGTGACGCGCCACGCCTTCACGGGCACTGCGAGAGACGTGGCCATTCGCGGGTTGATCATTGAAAAGTATGCTTCGCCCGCGCAGTATGGAGCCATTCATCCCCGGGTTGGAAACGAAGTCGGCACCGGCTGGCGCATCGAGGGAAACGCAATCCGGTGGAACCATGGCTGCGGCATCCGCATCGCGGACGGGATGTACATCGGACGGAACTACGTCGTCGGCAACGGACAGATGGGTATTGGGGATATTGGCAACGACGTCGTGGTCGAAGACAACGAAATCGCCTGGAACAACTACGCAGGGTATGCGGCCGAGTGGGAGGCGGGCGGCGCGAAGTTCGTAAAGACGGATCGCCTCGTCGTCCGCCGGAACTACGTTCACAACAATCGGGGAACGGGACTCTGGACGGATATCGACAACATCAACACCATTTATGAGTTCAACCATGTAGTGGATAACTGGGGACCCGGCATACAGCACGAGATCAGCTACGATGCCGTCATTCGCCACAACTATTTGCGGGGCAACGGGCGCGGAGGAGATGCCTGGGTCTGGGGTTCTCAAATCCTTGTTCAGAATTCACAGAACGTGGAAGTGCACGACAACTATGTCGAGGTGAACGAGGGCTACGGCGACGGAATCTTTCTTGTCTACCAGCGCCGGGGATCGGGACGCTATGGCCCCTACATCACCGTGAACAACTGGGTGCATCACAATGAGGTGGTCTTCAAGGGCAATGCGGGGACAACCGGCGCGGCTGCGGACTTTGATCATGAAACCCTGTACTCCGGCAACAACCGCTTCAACAACAACGGGTACCGGGTCCCGCGGACTGACATGAACAAATGGGAGTGGCGCGGCGCGCGGAACTGGGTTAGCTTTCAGGCCCAGGGGCAGGACGTAGCAGGATGGGCGCTATCTCACCGCGATTACGCCATCCTGACGAATCAGGAGGAAGGGCAGAAGTGAGAGGATCCCACTTCTGCCCAAACGGACTTATTTCACGTTTGTATCAGCCGTGCTGCCGATATCTACCCCCTTCGACTGGATTTCGTTCCAGGTCCACCAGCCGTCGAACCATGCCCAATGCCGATTGTTCAGATTGGGCGTATGGTACTTGTTCTTCTCAAACCTGTTGCCGCTATTGAAGAACGCCTGGTTGTTGTAATCGGCAACCGCGCCTGAGCCACCCTTGTTGCCACGATAGGTGATCTCATTGTCGTGGACGTAGTTATTCGAGGTCAGATAGGGGCCGTATCTTCCGGTGCCGCGATTCTGCTGGATGAGGGCAATGCCATTGCCACCGCTGGCTGCCACCACCACTTTGTTCCCGTACACCTGCGTATTCTGTGAGTTCTGAATCTGAATCTGAGCTCCCCACAGCCAGGAGTTCGCGCTGTAGCCGTTCTCCTCGATAATGTTGTTCCGGATCACGGCGTCGTAGCTGATCTCGTGAGACAGCCCCGCTCCGGCGTTCCGGATGATACGGTTCCCTTCGTAGAGCGTGTGGATGTTATCAATGTCGGTCCACAGACCTCCGCCGTAGTTATCGTGCGAGTAATTGTTGCGGACGACCAGACGGACGGTGTTGGCGAATTTCGCTCCGCCTGCTTCCCATCCCATCATGTATCCTGCCCAATTGCTGTACGCAATTTCGTTACCTTCCACCAGTTGATCTTCACCTTCGGCAATGTTGATTCCCATCTGCCCGTTGTAGACAACGTAATTGTTCAGAACCTTGCCGCGAGTGCCGATCTTGATGCCGAGCCCGTGATTCCAGCGAACCGTGTTATTCCGAATGATCCAGCCTGCCGGCGGATTCTGCTCGCCTCCGATGGCTCCTTGCTGAGCCGGTGAGGCATACTTTTCGACGGTCAGTCCCTCGATGGTCACGTCCGTCGCAAAGCCCCGGAACGCGAAGCGAGTAACGCTCGTCTCGACGAGATGCCCGTTCGGGTCATCCGCCATGTAAATGCGGTCCGCGTTGTAATCAAAGAACCACTTACCTGGACCAACGTCTCCCTTGCTTGCGACGTGGAGTAAGGGCTTCCCGTCGTAGAACAGGTCTTCGGTGTAGCGGCAGCGGGGATATGCGGGTTCGCACTCACCGTTGCTCAACGCACCCTGCTGTGTCTGTCCGTCCACGTACCAGAGAGAGCCTTCCCGA
>JADGHK010000124.1 GCA_019686145.1 Bryobacteraceae bacterium
GTCGACGCCCTCTACAAGCGATTTGAGTATGAGCACACCGAGGATGGCGCAACTTCCGGAGCGCGCGGCAACTTCTGGGAGTTTCCGCTTCTGCTGAAGGTTCGGGCTCCTGGCGCTCTTGCCCGGCCCTACCTGGCCGGAGGCTTCTCCTTCCGGACAATCCAGGGGCTCACGGAGTTCGGCGTCGATCTCCTCCCTGGAGGCGATCCTCCCGAGTTGCGGGACAACAGCACCCGGGGGGTAGTCGTCGCAGGAGGCCTGGAAATCAGGGCGCCATTTGTCAGGATTTCGCCGGAAGCACGTTACACGCGATGGGGCTCGCGTGCTTTTGATTCTAACAACGGCCTATTAGAGTCTAATCGCAATCAGTTTGAATTCCTGGTGGGAATTACGTTTTGAGAATTGCGATCTTCGGGGGCACATTCGATCCCATTCACAATGCCCATCTGACAGTGGCGCGGGAAGCCGTGGAGAAGTTCCATCTCGACAAAGTCCTGTTCGTCACAGCGGGAAATCCTCCTCACAAGGAGGAACCGGTGACGCCCTACGAGCTGCGTCATCGCATGGTCGAGCTTGCATGCGAAGGTGAGCCTCGTTTCGAGCCCTCCCGGCTTGACGCGGTCGGACGGAGCTACTCTATCCACACGATCGAGAAGGTGAAGGCGCGGCTGCGCCCGGAGGACCAGCTGTTTTTCCTCATCGGCGCTGACGCCTTCGCCGAGATACAAAGCTGGTACCGGGCGGAGGATGTAATCGGCTCGGTTGAGTTTATCGTTGCCGCCCGTCCAGGCCACACCTACTCGGTTCCGCCCGGCGCCAGGGTTCATCGCCTGGACACGGTTGCGTTTCCCGTCTCTTCCTCCGGGATACGGCGGAAGCTGGCGGCAAGGGAGCCGGTCCCCGAGCTGCCGCCAAAGGTCTACGAGTTCATTCTGGAACACGGCCTCTACCAGGACCAGCCGAGCCCAAAATCTCACTAGTTAGAAGAGAGCGGACGTGGCGTCCGAAAGCAGAGAGGGGCGAGCTAGCGCCCGCCCCTCTCGTGATTGCTGGATGCGGATCGTTAGAACGACAGTCGCAGGCCAAACCGGAACTGGCGGTCCTGGTTACGGTCAGCCGAAGTGATCGCCATAAAGTTGTTGGCGTTCACAATGTTGCCCTGTGCATCCACTACCATCGATGACACGTCAGCAGTAGCACCGCTAGGATTGTTAAACCGAGGTGTGTTGGTGACGTTGTAGCCCTCCGCCTTGAACTGGAGGACGAAGCGTTCTGTGATGTTGAAGTTCTTGAAAATGGAGGCATCCAGCTTCCAGAAGCCGGGTCCGCGGAAGGCGTTCCTGCCCGTCGTGCCGAAGCGGAACACGTTTGACGGACGCTGGAAGTTCGGGTCGCGGAAGGCGCTCGGATCGTAGTAGAAAGTACCCGGCCCCTTCTGGTCCAGTTTCTTGAGGGGGCCGACGAAGTCGGCCGTCTGAATGCTTCCTGGCGCGTTCAGCGAGGCGCCGCTGGCGGTCACCGTGAACGGCGTGCCGGAATAGGCGCTGAACATGCCGTTGACTTCCCACCCGCCGAGAATGAGGTTGGCCGGGCCTTCCATGCTAAACCGCTTTCCCTTGCCGACGGGCAACTGATAGGTGAAGGCCGAAGTGAACATGTGGGTGCGATCGTAGCCTGCGAGTGCGCGGTTGCGCCTCAAAGCCGGCTCCCAGTTCGTCAGCGGAAGCCCAACCCAGCCATCATCGTCAAAGTAGTTGATTGTCTTCGACCAGGTGTAGCTGTTCTTCATGAAGAAGCCGCCGGCCACCTGACGGTCCATCGTCATCTGCAGCGCGTGATAGTTGCCGTTGACGAACCCGTCCCACATATTGAGGGCAATGTTGCCATTCCGCTGGAAGTAGGGGCGGCCGCTCGGTCCGGCGCCGGGGGCGGCAGCGTTAATGTCCCGATCACCCAATTGGCGGACAGTCTGGGTTCCTACGTAAGCGATGCTGCCGAGGAAGCTGCCCGGCATGCGCCGCTGAATCGTGAAGTTCCAGCTTTGGATGTAACCGCGATTGATTTGCCCGCCCCAGGGGCTCCGGGGGCCCATATCCACGTTTCGCGGCAGGGGAATGACGCCACTGCTCACGTCGGGCGTCGGAACTTCGGGAATACCCTGGTCCAGCGTAGTGAGCACGCCGTACTGCTGACTCGCGGAGTTGCTGGCCGTGATGGTGGCTGGATAGAGTCCGCGGAGCGGCCGAGAGAAGGGCAGCGGGTTGGGCGAGATGCCATAGCCCGCGCGGATTACCATGCTGTCTGTAGCGCGGTAAGCGAAGCCGATGCGAGGCGCGAACAGCTTCCAGGATACGGAGTAGCCGGCATCCCGGGGAGTATTGCCGAGTCCGCCGAGATAAACGAGATTTGTGACGGGGTCCCAACGCTCCAGCCCGCGATTGTCGCGATTGATGAGCGGGTAGTATTCCCAGCGCAGCCCCAGATTCAACTTCAAGCGCTGGGTCACCTGCCAGCTATCGCGGAAATACAACCCGTACTGCCACTCGCGAGTCTTCATGTCGAAGAACTGTATGGATTTCGAATAACTGGTAACCTGGCCGAGCAGCGCCGCAGCGTAGGAGTTGATGGATCGCGCGATGCCGCCCTGAATCATCGTCGCATTGCCGCCAAAGGTAATATTGCCGCGGGGATTGGCCGTTTCCGGCTGCCAGTGATTCAGTGCGTGGCGAACCATGTCGAAACCGAAGCGCAAATCATGAGATCCGTGCAGCTTCGACACATTCGTGCTGAACGTGTAGCTACGGTCATTCCGAAATGTAGGAATCCACGTTGCCGTCTGCCCCCAGGCGGAGAAGCCATGGTTAAACTGCGGCATACCGGAGTATCGGTCGTCGTTGGCGTACTTCTGGCCGCCGTTGGTGCCCGGGATTCCGAACACGTCCGAGCCCCAGTTCTTGCCGAAGTCGAGACCCGTCACAGTTTGATCGAAACGTGTGTAGCCGAAGACACCATCGACAAACATGGTCGGCGACATGACGTAGTTGAACCCTAAAGTGGGTATTTGGACAGTCGTGTCACCGTCGCCGGGGCTCGCTGAGCCAATGGCTGCGCCAATCAGTTCCCCAAAGGGGACGAGACCGGTGACTGGAGCATCCATGCGACTATACTTGCCCCAGATCATCAGCTTCTCGGTGGCGTTCCAGTTGGACTTGTAGTCGTAGTTGTTCCGGTCCAATTTGAAGGTGCCGGACGCCGTGTAGTTCTCCTGAAGGCCGAATGCATCGGTTGCCGGGCGATTCGGGAGCGGAGCCATCTTTTGAATCTCGTTGAATATCGGGCTGATCCGATTTGCCGGAATGATGTTGTTCGGGAATGGAGTGCGGCCGGACCCATCCGGATTTCCGGTGGCAGGGTCGTAGATCAGCGACAGCCCCGTTAAGTTACTGAAATCGCCTCGGCGGATCGCTTCGGTCGGGACACTGTAGGCGCCCACCTGACCGGAACGCTCGGTTGTCCGTTCAAAGCTCCCGAAGAAGAACAGCTTGTTCTTCACGATCGGACCGCCGAGAGTGCCGCCAAAAATGTTCATGTTTGCCATCGGCAGGCGGTCAATGCGGTCGAAATAGTGCCGGGCCTTCAGACGCTGGTTCTGGTGATACTCAAACAGCACGCCGTGGAGCTCGTTGGTGCCGGACTTCGTTACCACCGTTATCGCAGCTCCGCCGGCCATTCCCTGTTCGGCATCAAATGAGGACGTCGAGATGTTGACATTCTCGATCGACTCGACCGGCTGAACGTAGACCGTGTGATGAGGCAGCCAGATAAACACGTTCGTCGCGCCGTCAACGCGCGTGTTGTTGTTGTTCCTGTTCGTGCCGTTGACGTTCGTGGTGAGCGCGCGTCCCGGCGTGTCGACGACTGCGTTCTGGAAGGCCGCGGGCGTTGCTCCAGGCACCAGGTTGATCAGCGTCTGATAGTTGCGATAGGCGGAGAGCGGCATGTTCTGGACGACGCTCGAAGTAATTTCCGTTCGAACGTCTGACTTATCCGTTTGCAGAGTCGCCGCCGTCGCACTGATAGTAACTTGTTCCGTCACCTGGCCTACTTCCAGCTTGGCGTCGACGCGGGTGACGTTGTTGATCGTAACCTGCACCGACGAGAGAGTAAGCGTGCGAAATCCATTCGCGGAAACCCGAATTTCGTACTCTCCGGGCAGCATATTCGGAACGGTGAAGCGTCCGCTCTCGTCTGCTGTGACCTCTCTGCTGGCTCCGGTTACTTTGTTCAGAATTGTTACCGTGGCATTGGGCACTACTGCGCCTGCCGGATCTTGGACCAAGCCTGCGATTGAGCCGTAAAGTACCTGGGCATCCACCGGTACTGCCACCAAAAGCACCAGCGCCAGGACGGCTGTGCAATGTAGCTTAGTTCTAGAGATCATAAACCCTGAAGATTCCTTCTCTTACCCTTGAGCTAAACTTCGGGCCGTTGTGAGAGCAACCCGCCGGTTTGCCCTGGCGACCGTGCCCGAGTTAACAACCAACACTATGCTGAGCGGAATAGAGGATGATCCTGCTGTAAGTGATGAGCGGGACAACGGGCGCTGTCCGTGCCATGTCCCCGAATTTCCCCCCAACAACAGTAATAGCTATTGAATAACCGATGTCTCTAACTCCGTCAACCCTGATTGTCCTAAGTGAACTCTGAGAACGCCGGCGGCTGTTAGCGTGCAAACTGCACCACGAATGTGTGTACGCGGGAAAGGCGTTGAACCGGCGCATCGTGGCCAGTCCGTAGCCGGCGGTTGACCTATCCTGAAAGGAGAACGCCAGCCTCATCCGGGAAGCCGGACAGGGAAGCTGGGGAAGGACGGGCGGCCGATGAAAAAAGAAGGAGCTACGGAACGCCTTCGGGCGCTGCTTCCAGATATTTGGGAGTTGGTACGGCCGAGGCGGGCGCCTCTGGCGATCGGGCTGCTGCTCATCGCTATCAGCCGCGTCGCGGGACTCGTGCTGCCGGCCTCCAGTAAGTATTTGATCGACGACATCATAGGCCGGGGACGTAGAGAACTTTTGGGTCCGCTTTTGGGTGTTGTGCTGGGCGCCGCTGCCGTTCAGGCCGCATCTTCCTACGCGCTCACGCAGCTATTGTCAAAATCCGCCCAACGGCTGATCGCAGAGCTCAGGCGCAAGGTTCAGGCTCACGTCGGCAGGCTGCCCGTGAGCTACTACGACACGAACAAGACCGGATCGCTGGTTTCGCGAATCATGACCGACGTCGAAGGCGTCCGCAACTTAGTCGGAACAGGTCTGGTCGAGTTCCTTGGCGGTCTTGTCACTGCGGCCATCGCTCTATTCGTGCTGTTCCGAATTAGTCCGACCATGACCTTAATTGCGGTCGTGGTCCTTGCCGCCTTCGGTTGCGTGCTTCAGTACGCGTTCCGCAGTCTGCGGCCGATATTTCGCGAGCGCGGAAAAATCAACGCGGAGGTTACCGGGCGGCTGACCGAATCGCTGGGAGGCGTGCGCGTGGTGAAGGGCTATCACGCCGAGGTGCGGGAGGAGGAAGTCTTCGCAGCGGGCGTACAGCGTCTGCTGGACAACGTCATTCGCTCGTTGACAGGCGTCTCGCTGCTCAATGTCACCGCGGCCCTTGTCACCGGAGGCGTCGGCGCTCTAGTGATGTTTGTCGGCGCGCAACAGATTCTCGATGGCAAGCTGACGCTCGGAGGATTTGTCACGTTCACTCTGTTTCTCGGGTTTTTGGTGGCTCCGGTGTTCCAGATCGTGGGGATCGGGACGCAGCTAACGGAAGCTGTGGCGGGGCTGGAACGAACGCGCGAAGTGCTTCGCGAACGGCCCGAAGACAACGATCCCAGGCGTACTGTCGCCGTGCCGGCGAGCGAGATCCGGGGATATGTGAGCTTTGACAACGTTACGTTCAGTTACGAAGAGGGAAAGCCGATCCTTCACGGAATTTCGTTTGAGGCTCGTCCGGGAACGGTTACCGCTCTTGTCGGATCCTCCGGATCCGGCAAGTCCACGATCATAGGTCTCATCGCGGCCTTCTATACTCCGGATTCCGGTGCGGTCTTTGTCGACGGCTACGACCTGTCGACGGTGAAGCTCTCCTCCTATCGCACGCTGCTCGGCGTTGTGCTTCAGGAATCCTTCCTGTTCGATGGCACGATTCGGGAGAACGTAATGTTCTCTCGCCCGTCTGCATCGGAGGAGCAGTTCCTTGAAGCATGCCGCATCGCCCGTGTTGACGAGTTCGCGCTGGGGTTCGAGAAAGGGTATGACACGGTTGTCGGCGAGCGCGGAGTGAAGCTTTCCGGAGGGCAGCGCCAGAGAATCTCCATCGCCAGAGCCATCCTTGCCGATCCCCGCATCCTGATCCTGGACGAGGCGACCTCAAGCCTCGATTCCGAATCGGAAGCCCTCATTCAGCAAGGGCTGTCATTCCTGATGCAAGGGCGGACGACTTTCGTCATTGCGCACCGCCTCTCTACGATTCGGCGGGCCGACCAGATTCTGGTGGTCGAAGGCGGGCGAATCGTCGAGCGGGGCACGCATCAGGAGCTCTACGAAGCCCGCGGGCGGTATTGGGAACTCTACACGAAGCAGCACGGCGTGGAGAGCAACCTGTTCCTTGCTCCCGGCGAGGGGGACGCTTTGGAAGAGAAGGACGCTGCTGTGAAGAGAGCGCCGGGAGACGGGCCGCCGCTGAGCGATACGATCCGGATCCTCTAAACCCTTCTTGCCGCCCGGGAATCCAGTCCATCGGATGATACGATAAAAGCTGTTCTTATTCTTATGCCGGAAACCCTTTCTGATATCGGTCTCGTTGGTCTTGCGGTAATGGGCCAGAAT
>JADGHK010000125.1 GCA_019686145.1 Bryobacteraceae bacterium
CCGCTCCTGCTCGCGCGCGATGGCGATGCGGTACCGCTCCGCGTCCCAGTTGATGAGCCTCGAAACGTTCTCCGCTGACAGATACTGAACACGCGCTCCAGCCGGAATACGCTCCACAACCCGCTGCAGGCAGAACAGCATCTCCTCAGCGGCGCGAGTAAGGTTTTGAGTCACGAGGACGCCCTTCGGCGAAACGAGCACTACCGAAGGAAGGCGTCCCCAGTTCGTTTCATAGCGCCGTGCCGCCTCGAGGATCGATTCTCCTTCCTCTACGACACAAACAGCCGGCCCCAGATAGACGCAATGGTCCGGATAAAGAGTGCCGCCGGACGCAATCGCGCAGGAGAAGGCGTCGGTAGCGAGCGCGTGAATGCTTAGCCATGGCGCGGGACGCCAGGCGCCGCCGTCGGCAATTCGAGTGAGCGCCGCCGGATCGCCCGGCCGAGCAGGTCGAGCAGGCAGTCGAAGCCGCTGTTCTACATCGCCCAGTAATTCTTCGGCCGCCTCGCACGTCTCTCCCGCGACGACCAGCCCGTGATTTTCAAGCACAAGAACATCCGGGCGCGATACCAAAGATTCGCGAATCCGCCGCGCAAGCGGCACACCCGGATGGACATAGGGGATCCATTCCCACCGTAAGCCATCGAGCCGTTTTCGGAGGTGCTCCGGCCCTTCGGGCTGGACTGCCCAGACGAGAGTATTCACCGAGTGAACATGAATGACGACACGCTGCGGAAGGACCGCGTGCATCGTTGTTTCCACCGAAGGACGAAGCATGGCGCCCGACGCGGTTCGCTGTTCCTCCGTGTAGTCCACTCCGCGATCGATGCAGGCATGGACTTCGTCGAGAGGAACCGGAAGGAACATATCCTCCTCGCCTGCCCGAACCATCCATTTCCCAGACGCTTTGATCCAGAGTGTGCCGCCGTCCTTAAGCGATGTGTTTCCGCCGCCCGCCTGAGCTAAGAAGGGATCCTGTCCCAACTTGCGCGACAGGGCTTCGAGAGCGGCAACATTCTGGTTGGGAGATAGAGGCGTGCTCATGAAATAGTCCGCCTTTCATTCTGGCACGATCCCGCGGTCCGAGTGAGAATATTACCAAATTATTCAATGGGATAAGAAAAGATCTTCGTAAAGTTTTCACCCTCTCCGCCGATGGAAGCGTGAATGCGACATCGGGCTGGAGCCTGGCGAGAGCGAAAGCCTAGCGAGAGAACGATGAAACTCTTGTGGATCTTTTCTTCGAGATCAGGGGAAGGGCCTGGAGGCATTACGCCGGAGTGCATCCCCGGTGCGGTAGTAGAGGTAGTGAGAGAGCCTCAAGCTGCGTTAGGAAGGCTGAAGGTGAGCCTTTATGACGCAGTCGTAGCAACGTTCCCGGTTGAAGACTGGTCTCCGGAAGAGTTCCTCGAAGAGGCACAGCGCGCCAACGGATCGGTCCCCGTGGTGATTCATCACGGGCAAGCGACCTTTGCGGACGCGGTGCGGGCGACGAAGCTCGGAGCGTATGAGTTCCTGGGGCCGGACGCCACGCCGGAGCATCTGCTGGCGGCGGTAGAGTCTGCAATCGAGTATCGCCGCACGAAGGACCTGGCGCTGCTCGGTTCAGCCGTTTCCGAAGAGCCGTGGCGGCAACTGCTTGTGGGAGAAAGTCAGGCCATTCAAAACGTGGCGCAGATTATTCGTCTGGTCGGTCCGCGGCGCTGCACCGTGCTCATTTCCGGTGAGACGGGAACCGGAAAAGAGATGGTGGCCCGGGCAATTCATAAAGCCAGCCCTCGCGGCCATCTCCCGATGGTGTCTGTCAATTGCAGCGCGCTTCCGGAGAATCTGCTCGAAGCGGAGCTCTTTGGCCACGTGAAAGGAGCGTTCACGGGGGCAATCCAGAATCGGATCGGGAGATTCGAGCAGGCCCATCGCAGTACGCTGTTCCTCGATGAAATTGGAGACATGCCGCTTGAGACCCAGGCCAAGCTGCTCCGCGTTCTGCAGGAGCGGGAATTCCAGCGGATCGGAAGTTCGGAAACGATTAAGGTGGACGTTCGGGTAGTGGCGGCTTCCAACGTGAACCTGGCGGAGCGCGTCCAGGAAGGCCGGTTCCGGGAGGACCTTTACTACAGGCTGAACGTCGTGCCGATCTCGATCCCGCCCCTTCGGGAGCGCATTCGGGACATTCCCCTATTGGTGCATCATTTCATCGAGAAAGTGTGCCGTCAGGAGGGACTCCCCATGCGCGAGATTTCTCCGGAGACAATGGACAGGCTTTGCAGTTACCACTGGCCCGGGAACGTGAGACAGCTGGAGAATGCGGTCGAGATGGCGGTTGCGTTGAGCGGAAACAGGACGACGCTGTATCCGGGAGACTTTCCTCTACCGCAGGCGCCAAGGAAACCGCCGCTCATCGAGGCCGGCGCCGTGGCAGTGCCCGACGACGGACTCGACTTTGAACAGACGGTCAGCCAGATTGAGCGCAATATCCTCGAACAGGCTTTGCAAAAAGCGAAAGGGAACAAGAAGCTGGCTGCGGACATGCTGCGCCTGAAACGGACGACGCTCACGGCGAAGCTCAAGAGTCTGGAGCTATCGTCCACGGGACGGCAATACGCCGCGCACGCACGATAAAGCGCTTGGGGGCCTTACCGATGTATCCAAATGGGTAACAGGTTACGAGAGTCAGTGCTTCGTAGCCGACCGGCTTCAGGACTTCCACGTTCTCCGGCTTCACCACGCGCGTCGATTCGACCTGGTAGTAGTATTCGCCCCACGGCGTATTGAACGTGATAGTGTCGTTCTTGCGAATGTTGCGCAGCGCGCGGAATAAGGTGTCACGATGGGCAGCGACGCCTACGTTGCCGTGCTGACCCGGCAACGCAGTGCCTTTGATATGGCCGACCGCCCGCCGCAGTACGTCTTCGTTCGTACCCTCGCGGACGATCGCGGAAATACCGATCCTTGGAATCACAAGGTTCCCGACGAGATTCCGGTCGATCGGCGGCTTGGGGCTGGGAATTCGTGCGTTCTCACGGAGGATTTTCTCGAGCTCTTTCCGCTGCCTGGCTTGGTAAATTCTCTGATCGACAAGCACGTAAACACAGTAAGCGAGCAGTAAGATTCCAAGAATCCAGAAACCGCGTTCAAGAAGTTTCATAGGATTCACCCAGTTAAAAAGAGCCTGGCGCATACGCGCCAGGCTTTACTAAATGAAGTGCTCGTTTCTGGCTGCGCTCACTTGCGGATGCGCCGCACCAGAGCGCCAGCTCCGAGCGAAAGGAGTCCTGCCAGCCCAACCATCGGCAGGTTGCTGCCAGTTACAGGCAGAGCCGGAGCAGGCGGGGCTTCGGGCGCCGGAGGCGGAGCTGGAGGCGCAGCCTCGGGAAGGGGCTGCGGTTCGGGAACGGTAATGGGCGATGGTGTCGCCTGAGCGATCTCCACCACTTCGCGCTGTTCATAAGTAACAGCCGCAACCGCTGGACCACGTTCAATCAGGAACTCCTGGCCCATCTTGTCACCCGGATAGAACCATTCGGTTACCGGGGTCGGCGTGCCGATCTCAGACTCGTCAAGCCGGAGCACGGTGCGATCTGTCGGGAAAAGCCGTTGGTTTGGAATCGCCTGCACGGTTGCCACAAGCTCGTCCTCGTCCTCGGTATAGATCTGGACGATGTGCCGGTTCGACGGCGATTCCATCAGCTTCATCACATAATTGCCAGGCTGAAGGACATTGCCGGAAACCGAAATCGGATGATTTACCGTGATGCGGGTCCGTTTGTTCCAGGAGTCCGCCTTCGCGTCGGGCACGAACAGGGCGCCAAACAGGCAAAGGCAGGATGCCATCGTAATCGCTTTCAGACGGCTCATAACGATCACTCTCCTATCCTTACTCCCCAAAAGCTCTGAATTAGCCGCCCGTTTCTGGTGCGGCGTGGGCCTTTTTCTTGAGGCCGCCTTTCTTACTCAGCGGCCTTGGTTGCCTCTGCCGTGCTTTCCAGGCAGTCTTCGTTCCAAAGAAAATAAGTACTTCAGAATGAACGGGACAAACGATTGTAGGCGCTTCGATGCCGCGGAAAGATTTACACAAAATGGAGGAAATAGAGTTGAAATTTCAGTGTTTCCACTCCGCTACAGGAACACCTCCCTCCAGCACAAGTCGCTGATTATAAATGTCATTCACTAGCGACAAAGTGGGTCTACCACATCCGGAGGTGTAGCGATGATGAAACGTCCTAGCTCTGGCTCGAGTTCCTCTATTTTTTGTTTCATCCGCCACGCGACCTCCCGGTAACTGAAATGTCCTTTGACGCCGCTGCGGAGCCGTGAAATATACTCCACCTCTGCGAAGTCCATACGAAACAGGCTCCGGCAGCGCAATCCGAACGGAAGCAGGTAGTGCGAAGACGGCTCCGGCAGACGGCTTGCTGCTTCAAGCGCCGAATCCATCTGCGAACGGTATTCGGAAGCTACGCCAGCCTCCTCAAGCGGACGCGGAATGTCGTAGCCCAGTTTCGCGGTAAAGTTCTGCCGGAACTGCTGGCATCTCCGGTGGCGGTGCAGGTCGCGGTAGGCGCCGACGTCCGTAATGAAATCGAATGCGTACACGCCGGTGCGGAACCCTCGCACGAGTTCCTCGCGCTGGCTTCGCGATCCCGCTGCAAGGTCAATGACCTCGGCGCGCATTGCCGGGCTCCATCCTCGCGCCAGCTCATACAGCTCGCGGAACGGACGGTCCGTCACCGGGTAGAGCAGTGTGGCGACGACATCGGCCGGGGTGTCGGCAGGCTTCAGCAGGTCCACTGAATCCACTTTCATCCCGCTGGCAGGTGGCAGATTCTGCTCAGCCCAGCGCCGCAGGTTCTCCCGGACGCGCACGATCTGTTCATCGACGTCTACGTACTTGGCCAGAGTTGGCGCAAGCGGCTCCGGAACCTGAGAGGAATCCCACAGGCAGTCGGGCGGCTCCGCGCAGGCGCTCGCGGCCTCTGCCGCAATCTCGCGCACCTCGGCGTACTCTGACGCCTTCAGCCGCCGGATCTGCCGTTCTAACGTGCGGATGCTTGTGACCTGCCCCACGCCGGTTGGAATGCCGAGAAACAACAGGTAGCGGGCGACGTCGAACGCTCGGGCGGCGATGTTGCGCTGATAGGCGTCCGGTTTCATCGATTCGGGACGAGGAAACCGTTCGCGGTAGTATTCGACCATCAGCGAGTGAATCCGCTGATAGGCGGCGAGGAGTTTCGTCGCAGCCGCCGCGTAAAGGGCAGACTGCGTCTCGTCGAGCCCGTCGGGGGTGATATAGCCCGATTTGCTGAAGTCCTGGTAGCGCGAGGAACGTGCCTGGCCATCCCACAGCTGCTCGTCCTCAATTTCGATGGCAGCCAGTTCAGAGATTCCCTCGAAGCAGAGCACGACGTGCCCCAGATCGGCGATGGAGGCGTGCCCGTACTGAAAGTAATAGCTTTCCAGAAACTTACGGGAGTCGTGCGAGCGCACCCAGTCGAGCGACGCCCGGATCGAGTCGGGCGATCTGCTATACCGGGCCAGAGCATAGGCGCACTTTTCAGCGGGCATCGGAGCCACAGTAATGACATGCTTTCTCATGTGAGGCGGCAAACAGCTATCATAGCGGTTTAATGCACATCAAAATCAGGATCAGGCGCCTTCGCCCGGACGCCCAGTTGCCCGAGTACGCTCATGGTTCAGCTGAAGACGCGGGTATGGATTTGCGGGCAGTGGAGGCGTGTACACTGCTGCCCGGAAAACCCTTCGCGGTGCCGACCGGGCTCGCCATCGAGCTTCCCTCCGGTTATGAAGCGCAGATCCGCCCCCGGAGCGGCCTGGCGCTCAAACACGCGATTACCCTTCCGAATAGCCCTGCCACGATCGACCCCGGCTACCGCGGCGAGATCAAGGTGATTCTCCTCAACCTCGGACAGGAACCGTACCATGTGCAGCCGGGGGACCGTATTGCTCAGATGGTCGTCGCACGGTATGAAGCGGTGGATTGGGAGGAGGGCGAACTGAACGGGAGCGCCCGGGGCACAGGAGGATTCGGTTCCTCCGGCCGCTGAACCCGGTCAATCCTTCCGAATCAGATCGACTTCCGCCGCCAGACGGCTCGCCAGCGGCTGCGTCTGTCCCGCGTACTTGTTCGTGGGTTTCCGATAATAGGGCATCGACGACGGCGAAGAAAGCTGCTCGAAGGTGAACGAGCAGATCCTCATGCCCGGGTACAGGGCGACGGGCATGCGTCCGAGGTTGCTCAACTCGAGCGTGGCCTTTCCGCGCCATCCGGGGTCGAAGAGGCCTGCGGTGCCGTGGACGATGATTCCAATCCGTCCCAGGCTGGAACGGCCCTCCAGACGCCCCAGGACGTCATCATCGAGCTCCAGACACTCCTCCGTGATCGCCAGGACAAACTCGCGCGGCTGGAGGATGAACGGCTCACCCTCGGGCACCTCGACTACCGTCATCAGGTCCTGGATGGGGACACGCTCACGCAGGTCGATGTAAGGATGCCGGCTGTGCTCGAACACGCTGAACGCGCGGCCAAGACGAAAATCCACCGAACAGCTGCCGAACTGCTCAGGCGGCAGCGGAGGCGTGATCTTGATTTTGCCCAGCTCGATGTAGCGTTTGATATCAACGTCAGAAAGAACCATGCGGGGAAACCTCAGAATCCGCCATGGTATCAGGTTCCAGGGAGGGACCGCTGCTGTGGCAGGGGTTGCGGAGGCTCTTGATCAAAAACGGGGGCAGGCCATGGGAATCCCAAGTTGATAAAACAATCTTGGGAGAGACGTTTTGACCGACTCAGAGATCCTCCTGGGCCTGCCCGACTACAAGATTACCGACATGGAGCTGCAAACGG
>JADGHK010000126.1 GCA_019686145.1 Bryobacteraceae bacterium
AGCTCTGCTCGACAAGCGCGACCGGTATGAACAGCGGGCGAAAGAGATTGGCGCCGAGGCGCTGTTTGCAGAAGACCCGAAGGCGCGGGGGTATCTGCGTCCGAGGGAAGGCTACCGGTTGTTCGAACGCCGGTCCGAGCTTTGCCAGAGGCTTCTTGAGGATGTCCGGAAAAATGCGGACTGGCTCAAAGGCACACTCGACTACCCGCTGGCCTACTCGTAATCAGCTTGACTAGATCTGGTTGTGGCGTCCGGCGGCTTCCTGGTTCCCTGCGGTGAGCCAGGATTGCGTGATCCTCGACTCGCTCTCGTAGCCCTTGGCGCTCCGCGTGCCAATGCCACCTGCCGCCGGGAGCAGCAGGTTCGCCATGCCCATTAAGTCAGCCGTAAGTCCGGGAAACAGGCTGTGGAACATCACGGTAAGTTTTGCAGCCGTTCCCGGGATGATTTCCGCTTCACCATAGCGAGTTGCTTCGACGATCTGGCGAGCGGCCTCTTCGGCGCTGATGGAAAGCGCCGGCAGGTTGTCGCTGATTGCGAACCAGGCGTACTCCGCCTGATTCTGTCCCTTGAAATCGGCATTGCGCGGACTGCCGGTGCGCATCAGTCCCGGGCAGACCGTGGTTACGAATATGCCGTCCTGGGCCAGCTCGGCCCGCAGCCCCTCGGAGAGTCCCACGAGGGCGAACTTGCTCGCACAATAGGGCAGCAGGTGCGGCACGCTGATCTTGCCGCCGATCGAGGAAATATTCACGATACGTCCTTCGCCTCGCCGGCGCATCCCTTCGAGCGCGGCAAGGATGGTGTGGAGCGGCGCCCAGAAGTGCACACGCATTGCCCGTTCGTAATCATCGACGGTCATCGTGTCCATCGGGCCCACCTGAATGATCCCGGCCACGTTCACCAGAACATCGATCCGGCCATAATGCTGCTCCACCTTGCGAACGAGGTCGTGCGCCTGGCCGCGGTCCTCGAGATCGCAGGAAATCGCCAGCACCTCCGCGCCGAGGCTTTGCAGTTCTCCGGCGGCTCGGTCTAACTCACCCTGGTTGCGGGCGCAAATCGCAAGACGGGCCCCTTCGTTCGCAAACATCCGCGCAAGCGCCAGACCCAGGCCGCGCGATCCGCCGGTGATGAGCACAACTTTGCTGGAGAAGTCATACCGCCGCTTCTGACGCACTGCTTTCGCAATCGCAGCGAGCGCTCCTGCTCCAATAGCGGCGAACATCAAGGCGTTCGAGTACCGTTCGCGCATCGTTCGCTCCTGCCCTCCGCCCCTGTGGGACGCCATCGGGGAGGCGATTGTGTCTTGCGCTGAGCAATCCGGCAAAGGCAAAGCAAATCCCGATGTCTGTCAAAGCATGAAACAGAAACAGATGGCGATACGTTTCCAGGGCATCCGCCAAAGAAGCCACCCCGAACTCGAGCACAGCCATCGCCACAAGAACCAGGCAGAGGCCGGATAGAGCGCGCCTCCGCCGGGTGGCGCCGCGAAATAGCCCGTAGAGAGCGGCGGCGGCCAGTCCCGCCTGCCACAGAACCATGTGCATTGGAAACCGTGCCAGCAGCCACGTCCGCAGATCCGTCCAGAGGCTGAACGAGGTCGCCCGGGCTCCGGGCGGGCGTCCGGCGGAACGCTCAAAGTTGGAGAGGTTGTGGGCGCGGATAGGAGGAGCTTCCTTCCTCAGATCGTCATAGAGAAAGCGAAGAGCGCGGTCCGGGTGACGAAGGTAGAAAGCGGCGGCGAACCCATAGCCGGTCTTCTTGCTGAATTCGTTGAGCCAGGGGATCTGGTTCGCGGGACTCCCCTCCATGAAGGAATGGGTGTTCCGGTAAACCAGATACGAAGCGTCGAGTCCAAATTCGCGAAGATCCGCCGCGGGCGTCCGGGATTGATTCGTGATCTTGAAAAAGATCAGGTTGAAGAGAGCCTGCGTGCTGTAGTATGGCGGCGGCTGGCGAATCATCAGGAACGATGCCAGGGTGATGACGCCAGCGGCGGCCAGACCGTCCGCCCGGCGCCAGCGCCAGCAGACGCCGGCCGCGAACAGAGCCAGGAAAGGTCCCGTCACAGCGTGCTGCGCCTTTGAAGTCACAAACAACAGAGCGGATGCAACGAACGCCGCCAGCGTCAGAGGCTTCGCCGGCTCCTGGCACGCAAGATAAGCAGCCAGAACAACGGTCAGCAGCAGGAACACCAGCGAGCCGGCGTCCATATAGAACGAGTTCAGGTAGGACGCATAGTGGACATCGGTAAAGATCAGAACTCCGAGCGCGGGCAGAAGCCAGCGGTACCGCCAGCCGAAAGGAGTCAGCAATCGAAGCAGCAGGCCGAGGGATAGCAGCACGAGCAAGACGTGAAGAAGGCCGAGTATGCGGATGTCGTAGGTTTTGGTAAAACCGGCTGCGCGATTGAGCCAGTCCGACAACCCTACGAGCAGCAGTTGCGATGAAAGCAGTTCGCTCTTCCAGTAGTAGGTGGGAGAGTAAATGTACTTCGACGTAAAAAACAGAAAGTTGTCTCCCCAGCCGTTTTCCTGAGGGCCAAGCGAGAACCGCCCGCACAGCTTTGGGAAATCGCCGTTATTCGCCAGTCCGATGATCGGAGGCACGAACAGCTGAACGCTCAAAAGCGAGGCGCACAGAGGAAGCCACAGGAGATGATGAAGATAAGGACGTTTACGCAAGCCGATATTCTAACCAATCGAATACGCCGCCTTCGGATAATCTGGTAGTTGATGAAGAAGGTGCTCACTCTTCCCCTGATCCTGGTGCTCGCCGCCTTGGCGTTCCTGCTGGCGATGTCGAACGGCACCGAGATCCAGTTGGACCCCGAAGTTACTGTCGTCGGCATCGAAACCCCGGTCAAGTTAAGGCTGCTCAACACGCACGGAGTGTATCGGGTAGCAGCCTTCCTGGAACAGGAGGGACGCCGTCATAAGGTGTTTGAATCCCAAGAGCCGCGCAATTCGTTCCTCTTCCTGCGGGAAACTCGGCCGCCCAAGGTGCTCCAGTTTATGGTCGGGACAAAGCAGGCTCCGGAACTCAAAGAGGGCAGCGCGAAGCTGATCATCAGCGCGCAGTCGAACGACCTGCGCGGCAAGACGGACGAGCGGGTATTTGACGTCAATGTAGTCACAAAGCCTCCCGTCCTGTCCGTCGATAACCTTCAGCACTATATCAATCAGGGCGGGAGCGAGCTTGTGACCTTCAAAGTATCCGGTCACTGGACGGAAGCAGGCGTACGAGTCGGTAAATATACGTTCCGCAGCTTCCCGCTTGGGAGCGACAAGAACGAGCGATTCTCCCTGTTTGCCTTCCCGTGGGATGTGCCCGCCGATACAGTGCCCGTCGTCTACGCAAAGAATTCGGGCACGGAAGTAACCAGCCGCTTCTGGTACAAGGTATTCCCCAAGAAATTCCGGTCGAGGGAACTGGTCCTGGACGATTCGTTCCTTCAGAAGGTAGTAAACCAGATTGACCCCAACGGCTCCGGGGACCTCCTCCAAAGATTTTTGAAGATCAACGGAGAGATGCGGCATCAAAACAACCGAAAGCTGTCCGATCTCCGGCTGAAGACGGAAGAAAGGTTCCTGTGGAACGGGCCGTTTCTGCAACTGGCGAACTCAAAAGTGGAATCCCAGTTTGCAGATACGCGGACTTACGTGTACCAGGGGAAGAAGGTCGACCAACAGACGCACCTGGGGTTTGACCTTTCCGTCACGCAGAATGTGGACGTCGCGGCGGCGAACGACGGCAAGGTGATTCTGGCCGAAAACTTGGGCATCTATGGAAACTGCGTGGTCCTGGACCACGGCTACGGTCTTCAGTCGATCTACGCTCACCTGAGCCAGATCAACGTGAAACCCGGTGACATGGTGAAGAAACTCCAGACCATTGGTAAGAGCGGATCCACAGGCCTCGCAGGAGGGGATCACCTGCACTTTAGCATGCAAGTGGACGGGGTCCAGGTGAATCCGGTGGAGTGGTGGGACGGCCATTGGATTCAGGACCGCATCCTGAGCAAGTTACCGAAGCAGTAGACAATTAAGCTGAAACTCAAGCACAGGAGAATCTATGAAGCGTAAGGCAACTGCAGAATGGCAAGGCGGCCTGAAAGACGGGAAAGGCTGGCTGACGACACCAAGCGGCGTTCTCTCGAAGACTCCGTATTCCTTTCACACTCGCTTTGAAGACCAGCCCGGAACGAATCCGGAAGAACTGGTGGCTGCCGCCCACGCCGGCTGCTTCTCGATGGCGCTGTCCGCTCAGCTAGCCCAGGAGGGCATGACCGCGCAGTCCATCACGACGACTGCGGAAGTCACCTTGGAAAAACAGGATGCCGGATGGGCCGTCACCGCAAGCCATCTGACCCTCACTGCCAATATTCCGGGCGCCGATCCGGAGAAGTTTCAGGCAGCGGCGCAGCGCGCCAAAGAAGGGTGCCCGATCTCGAAGCTCCTGAACGCGAAGATCACGATGGATGCCAGGCTCGCCTAAGAGCGGCCGAGGTTTTTAATCAAAATAACCTCATTCCCCTTCTCGCTGTAGTAAAGACCATCCAGCAGGTTGCGGGCGAGCGTAATGCCAAATCCCCCAGGACGCAGCCCGCGCTTTTCCCGCTCGCTGAGATGCTCCGTGGCGGAATCCGGCGAGTTCGAGATCGCGGAATGAGGTAAGTCCGCGAAGGAGAACCCTTCGCCGGGATCCTGCACATAAATGCCGATAAAGGCAGGTGTCCGAAGGCGGATGACTCTGATCCTGTTCTTCGGATCCGAGAGCCCGCCATGTTCCACCGCGTTCATCAACAGTTCCCTGAGCGCCGTAACGAGCCGGTCGCGCTCCTCCGCGGGCAGATCCTCGTCGACTTCCCGGATGAACTGCACGGCCCGATCGACGGTCTGGAAGCGCGCGGAGAGGGTGAAAGACACCCAATGCGGCAGTGCTGATTCAAGTTCGATATCTTGCGGCGAGTCAACACACGCAGCCGCCTGCTCCACCATGTCGATCAGCGCGCTGGGCACGTAGGGCCTGCGGAATACGGCAAAGACACCTTCCCGAATGGCTCCTATCAAGTCTGCAAATCCGGCTTCCGATGCAACGATGATGAGGCGAACGGCGGGATACTCACGCCGCAGGCGGGAAGGGAGAGTCGAACCAACGGGACAATCGGCGACGACAACCTGGCAGGAGCCCGAAGACAAGCGAGCCAGCAGCTCGTCGGCAGTCAAGACATGCTCGACTTGCCAAGCTTGACAACGGCGCAAGTCCTCGAGAAGGGAGCGGTCGGCCGAGACGGCGACAACGACCGGGGGTTCACCCATCACTCATAACCACCTGCCGGTTCATCACAAGCGGAATGCTTGCGGGCGCGAACACCGGGCTGATGGCCATCCGCATAGCAGCAGAACGTTTCGCATCCTCTTTGATTGTAGAGCAGGCCGCCTCCGCCTCGCGGCGGCTAACCGGAGGTAGAATCGTCAGTTATGAAAAGGCCCTTCCGCGGACAAGAGACACGGTTTTTCGCCGCTGTTGTCATCACAACAGGCGTCCTGCTGGCGCCGATTTACGCGGCCGGCGCGAAAACGGCTCTTCACCGGTACGTGGCGAAGCCGGATAGCAACTACAAGTACGAACTGGTGAGGACAATCCAAGGAGAGGGAGTGACCTCCTATGTGCTCTCCCTTACCTCGCAGGCATGGCGCAGCCCGAAGGAAGTGGATCGCCCGGTCTGGAAGCACTGGCTTACCATCGTAAGACCCGACACCGTGAAATCCAACGTCGGCCTGCTTTTCATCAATGGAGGGTCGAACACGAGCCAGACGCCGCCGAGTTCCGTCGACCCGCGATTTGTCACGATCGCGACGGTTACTCAGACCGTGGTCGCGGATCTTCGGATGGTTCCAAATCAGCCGATCGTCTTCCTCGACGATCCTGAGAAGAAACCCCGCGTCGAAGACGACCTCATCGCATATGCCATGAAGAAGTATCTGGCCGGAGGCGACGAGGAGTGGGTGGTCCGGCTGCCCATGACCAAAAGCGCCGTTCGCGCGATGGACACAGTCACCGACTTCCTGTCGAAACTTCCGTCGGGTTCACTGAAGGTCGACCGTTTCGCGGTCACCGGCGGGTCGAAGCGCGGCTGGACCACTTGGACGACAGCAGTCGTCGACCGCCGCGTGATCGGCATCATGCCTGCCGTGATCGATGTCCTGAACAATGAAGCATCCATGCGTCACCACTGGCGCGCCTACGGATTCTGGGCCCCGGCAGTCAAGGACTACGCCGAAATTCTGACGCGGGAACTGGGGAATCCAAAGCTGCGGGAGATTGCCAGGATCGAAGATCCCTACCACTACATCGATCAGTTAACGATGCCGAAGTTCATCGTGAATGCCGCCGGAGATGAGTTCTTCGCGCCGGATTCCTGGCAGTTCTACTTTAATGATCTGAAAGGCGAAAAGTACCTCCGCTACGTACCCAATACGGGCCACTCGCTTCGGAATTCAGACGCTATTGAAAGCACCATCGCCTTCTACCAGTCCCTGGTGGATAAGAAGCCAAGGCCCAGGTTCACGTGGAGCATCGGGAAGGACGGTTCGATTCGTGTAAAGACAATTGACAAGCCCAGCCAGGTGCTGCTTTGGGCGGCGACGAATCCGGAAAAGCGGGATTTCCGGCTCCAATCCATTGGGGCGGCTTACAAGAGCCAGCCGCTCGAGCCGGGCGCGAACGGAGAGTATGTCGCCTTCGTTCCAAAGCCGGAGAAGGGATGGACTGCGTATTTTGTAGAACTCACGTATCCGAGCGGCGGGCGGTATCCGTTCAAGTTCACGACCGGTGTGCGTGTCGTTCC
>JADGHK010000127.1 GCA_019686145.1 Bryobacteraceae bacterium
TCCGGCGATGAATCCGTTGCCTTCGTCAATGGGGTGCTGGATGCCATCCATCGCAAATGCAGAGCTGAGACCTGAGATCCAATGGGCAGACTGCTCTCCATTCTTGTACCTCTTTACAACGAAGAAGAGTATCTTCCCGCTGTCCTGCAAAGAGTGTTGAACGCCCCCCTCCCCGAGCAGCTGGACCGCGAAATTATCATCGTCGATGACGGTTCGCTCGATGCATCGCCGCTCATTGCCCAGGAGTGGGCGGCGCGCTACCCGGATTTCATCCGGTTCGTCCAGCACAAGCGCAACATGGGGAAAGGCGCGGCAATCGTGACGGCTCTCGAGCATGCTCGCGGCGATTACGGAATCATTCAGGACGCCGACCTTGAGTATGATCCTCGCGACTACCCGAAGCTGTTAAAGCCTCTCCTGGAAGGACAGGCGGACGCGGTGTACGGTTCGCGGTTTGCCGTAGCTGGCGAGAGGCGTGTCCTGTACTTCTGGCACTCGTTTGCGAACAAGATCCTGACCGGGCTGTGCAATATCGCCGCGGACCTCAATTTGACGGACGTGGAAACCTGCTACAAGGCCTTCCGTATGGCGCTGGTCAAGAGCATTCCCCTCCGCAGTGCTCGCTTTGGGATCGAGCCTGAGCTCACGTTGAAGCTGGCGCAACGGCAGGCGGCAATCTACGAAGTCCCGATCAGCTATCACGGCCGCACGTACGACGAAGGCAAGAAGGTCGGCCTCAAGGATGCGTTTGAGGCAGTATGGACCATCCTGCGGTTCTGGATTTCCCGCGATATCTACAAGGAATCGGGCGGGGAGATTCTGGATGCTTTCGCTTTCACGCCCCGGTTCAACCGCTGGATGGCTGATACGATTCGCCCCTATCTGGGTCAAACTGTTCTCGAAATTGGCGCCGGGATGGGAAACTTGAGCCGGCACATTGCACCGGGACGCCGGCGATACGTCGCCACCGACATCGACCCCGAACATCTGGCCCGGCTTCAGAATCGCCTTCAACACCGGCCAAATCTCACCGTCTGCCGCTGCGACCTCACCAATCCCGCAGATTTCGAACACATCGAACCCGTAGAGTCCGTCGTTTGCCTGAACGTACTCGAACACGTACACGACGCACTGCAAGCAGTAAGAAACATCTACTCGGTCCTGCGACCTGGCGGCCGAGCCCTGATTCTGGTTCCTGAAGGACAGGAAATCTACGGGGAGCTGGATCGCGTACTGGGCCACTACAAGCGCTACTCGAAAGCGGAGTTGCGGTCTCTGCTGGAGTCGGCCGGATTTCAGGTGCCGAGAATTCTCGAATTTAACAGGATTGCGAGGCCGGGGTGGTGGTTGAACGGCAAGATCCTGAAGCGGCGATCCATTAGCAGGCTGCAGCTCACAATCTACGACCGCCTTGTCTGGCTTTGGCGGCGGGTCGACCCATTCCTGCCCTGGAAGCCCACCTCGATTATCGTTGTGGCAGAACGTCCCCGGACATAGCCAGCGAGTCCGCAAACCGGGGGAGCCGCAAGACTTCCAGATAAAGATCCGCCATTCGGGCTGCCGAGGATGCCCAACTGAACTGGCGGGCGCGCGAAATGGCGGCGCGGCGCAGGCGATCGCGTAAGGACGGCTCCGAAAGCAGGCGACGCATTCCGGCGAAGATCGCCTCTTCATCGAACGGATCCACGAGAAGCGCCGCGTCTCCGGCTACTTCTGGAAGCGAGGTAGTGGACGACGTCAGAATCGCGGCGCCGCGGCTCATCGCCTCCGCAACCGGCATGCCGAATCCCTCAAACAGCGACGGATACAGAAATGCGTAGCAGTTGTCGTAGAGCCATAGCAATTCCTCATCCCGGACATACCCTAGCAGAATCAAGTCCCTGTTCGGCCGCAGATCGCCAAGCTCCTCAAGCAGCCACCCTTCCGCACCAGCGATCACCAGCGGCATCCTCGGCTCGATCGAACAGAGCCTGCGATAAGCGGCGAGCAGACGGCGGTGATTCTTCCTTGGCTCGAGAGTCCCGACGCTGAGCCAGTAGTTTCCCGGCCGGAGCGATTCATGGGGACGGATGCCGCCGCCCGAGATATCCAGGAAACGGCTTCCGGGGTAAACGACCTCGATGCGCTCCGCCGGATAATGCGGGAAAGTTTGCAGAAACTGCTCGCGGGAATAATGCGAGACGGCCACGATCAAGTCCGCGGAGCCGGCGGCTCGGAAGACTCCGGCAAAACACGAGACGCGATTTTCTTCCGTTGTCCATTCGGGGTGAGACAGAAACGCCAGGTCATGCAGCGTAAAGACACACCGGGCAGACTTGAGTTCGTAGGGACAAAAGAAGTTGTTGCAGTGAAGGATATCCGGATGCCCGAGACGCTCTTCCAGGGTGGCGGCAGGCAACCGCCAGAACTGCTGCGACTCCTCGAAGGTTCGGCCGGTTGAAAGGCGGCGAAAATTCGCCTGGCGAATGGCGCAGGTCTGCCGGGGTCCCGCAGCGTCCCAAAAGTGATCGCCGACAGCCGGAAGCAGCAGGAACTCATTCTCGCGATCAATCAGCGCGAGATGACGGATCAGCCCGTCCGCAAAATATCCGCATCCTGCTTTCCGTGGACCGGTCTGACTGACATCGAAGGCGATACGCATTGGAACGTTTAGCCTATTCCATCAGTTCTTCGAGCGCTTCACCGATCGTCCGGCACCGCCTCGACGCCATGACCTCCGCATCCTCCGTTGTGACGCCATTGGACTCGAGAGCCACGGCGAGGTCAGTGGCTCCGGCCACATCCATGCCAAGCAGACGGGAGCGATCGAGGAGCTCCGTGGGTACTGTCCGCTGGCGAAGCGTCAGCGCAACCCGGGGACATCGCCCGAGACGGTTCCAGTAGTAGGAGCGCAGGCGGACGGCCTCATCGAGAGCTGTGCTTGCGTTGCCAGGCAGAACTGTGAGCAGGACCTCCTCATCGCGAGCCGCCAGGACGTGCGGACAGCCGAGAGCCCCAGGCGGCAGCAGACACGTACGATAGCCGGCGCACTCGAGCAGCAGCGCCGCCAGACAATCATAGTGACGGCTTGGCCAGCCAAAGACTTGCGGCGCGTCCAGGATTCGGCCGCCCCCCGGCGCTGCAGCCGGCTCCGGGGACTTCGAGCGCCGGAAGACGGCGGGAACTTCAGCGGGCTGGTTGTTGATCATCGTCCAGCGAAGCGTGAAGCGGGGAGGCGGACTTATACCAGCTCCCGGACCGATCTCCGGCAGATGTGGCGAAGAAGGCGTCCACCCGGCAAGGAGCCGCCGCTGCCGGTCATCGAGAACGATTCGCGTCCACACTGTTCCGGATCGCAGGAGTAGTTCTCCATGAAAGGGAAAGAGCCGCGGGAAGCCCTCCGGCAGGGAGGACGTTTCCGCAGGGCACAAGACGTTGTCCCGGGCAAGATTCGGACCAAGGCAGGCGCCCGACTCGACAGCGAGTGTACGGCGGATTGCGTATTCCGCAAAGAAGTTTGCTTGCGCTGGCCGCTCAAGCCTCTCAAGCAGGGAGTATGTGAGCGGATCGAGCAGCCAGGCGCCGGAGCGCCCCGTGCGAAAGAGATAGTAGCCGATCCGGCGCAACTGGACTTCCTGATGACCGAAGGTGAACCAGACCCGCCAGCCATCCGGACAATGATCTACGTGGAGTGTATAGGGGCTCCAAGGCGCAAGAAATTCAGGGAGATTGAAACGCTCCTGCCAAAGCTGATCGAAGCGGTTGTAGCGAAGAACCCATGCCTCGCCGTCCCGTTCCAGGTATCTCTGATCCCGCAGGTGCTCCACCTGCAAGCGCGCAGGCAAAGGGAGCTTCTCGATCGAAACGATCCTCAAACCGTCTTGTCCGGCGTACACGCAACCTTCCAGCAGCTCCGATTCCGATGGCGTCAGAGCGGGAAGGGCAGGCTTCACCGCTGCAAGTCCTCCCGCAACCGCTCGGCAACCTCTCCCATCACTTCCGGGCGTAGCCGTATACGGAAGGCGACCCGTCGATTTTTGGGGCTGTCTGCGGCGCTGGTGTCGATTGGGTCTTCTTCACCGCGGCCTGTCGCTGACAGCTTTTCGAGGAAGCAGTCCCTCAGAGACGGATCGCTCTTCAGAAATTCGAGGCTGCTGCTCACGACTGCCATCGATCGCTGCTGGCTGAGGAGGAGGTTCTTCTCCTTGCTTTCCTCATAAGTGCTTCCCTGCCATTGCGTGCGATCCGAGTGGCCTTCGACGATGATCGTGTCGAGGTTGGGACGGATATCGCCTGCACAGAGAATCTTTGCCCAAGCCGGAATGTGCTGGCGGAGGTACTGCTGTCCTTCCGGCTTCAGATGGTAATCCTGCGTGGCAAAGCTCAATAAAGTATCCGGAATGCTGATGACGAGCGTGTTGGGGTCATCCCGATCGCGGCCGATATGGTGATCCTGGCTGTACTGCCGCATGTGATTCGCCAGCCGCCTTTCGAGTTCCGCAGCCATCGCAGCTCGTTGTCCTGCCTGGTTGTTGAGTTTCGCAACGAGCAGCAGAACAAAGATGACCATGAGAGAGGTCATCAGGTCGGTAAGAGAGCTGGAGAGATGATCCGCAGGACGTGTGTTCTTCCGGCTCATGCTTCCGCCTTCGAACTGCGAGCCTCCCGGGCTGTATCACCGGAAAGGGCTTGAGATAAGACAGGGGCGATTTCCGTTCGCACCGCAGCAACGGCTTTCTCTACAAGCTCGCCATAGATGTTTTCAAGAAGAGAAGTACGCCGGGACGATTCAGCCTGCAGATCGAGCAGGACGCGTGTCGGATCCAGAACGGGGATGGCGGAGCGTGCCTGCGCAATCAGTTCGTGATACCCGCGCGTAAGCCTGCTCTCCACGCTCTTCTCGGCGAGCGTGAACAGGACCGCGAGGAAGAGTGCCACAATCGACGACAAAAACTTGCCGGCAAGGCCATTGATAAGGGTGCCGATGCCCTGTACCGTTTCCGCCCCACCCTTCACTTCCACTGTCACCGATTGCAGGGCCACCAGAATCGCAATGAAGGTCGCCATCAGGCCAAGACCGGTAAGTATGCCAGGCACCGACTGGTACAGCGACGTGTGGTAGTGCCGGTCAATGAGCGTGTCTTCCGGAAGAATAGCGCTGACCGGGCGTGTGGCAAACCATGCCTTCGGCATGTCGGGAGGCCGGTAGGGTTCGAGGTGCGATTCGAGAAGCGACCACCAGTAGCGTGAACTGGGCCGGGCAGCGGCGTGTCCGCGCAGTTGCTCAATTTGTTCGAGAGTCAGGCCGTCGCGCCGATTTGCCGGAGTAATTTCGGGTAATTCTTTGAGGATTTGCAGAAATTCCCAAAGCTGCCGGGAAACCTGACGGGACTCGGCAAACATGCGGAAGAGGAAGACGAGGAACAGGATCGCGATTGCGACGCAAGCCGCAAGAATCAGGTTCGGGACCTGTTGCAGGAGAGTCCACATCAAGACTTACGATAACGCGATTCTGACTCCGCCTGCTAAAAAGGGCAGCGACTGCTGCCGCTGCCCTTGAGGTTTCGCGAAGGTGAAATGGACGAATCTACCAGCGATTGAACCGCCGCTTGCCGCCGCCGTGGCTTCCGCGACCGCCGCTGCCGGCGAGTTCGCGGCCCGCCCGTGGACGGGCTTCGTTGACTTTCATCATTCTGCCATTGAGTTCGCGGCCATCGAGAGATGCAATCGCTCGATCCGCCTCCTCGCTGGAGGTCATTTCAACGAAGGCAAAGCCGCGGGACTGCCCGGTAGTGCGATCTGTAATGATGCTGACGCGCTCAACGGCGCCGTAAGGTTCGAATACGGAACGGAGTAGATCTTCGGTTGCCCCGAAGCTAAGGTTCCCTACAAAAATATTTTTCATTTTCTTTTCTTTCTGAAGTCTCAGAACACCAAATCGGGGCAGGATCGGACAAATTGTTGAGACCTGACAATCGTGCCTGGGATGGGGGACTGACAAACTACACTTATGAGATGCCAGGCCGAGGAGCAAAGTTTCAGATTATGCCAGCCTCGGACAAGAATTACTGTTCCGAGCCCGAAACGAAGCGGTGTATCGTCCCCGTGGTGCTGTGTCCCGGCACAATGTCGGCAAGAACAACCTCGCCACCCCAGCCTCGGACCAAATCCGCTGCCGCTCCTTCGCCTGGACGATAGTCCGCACCCTGTACGAAGACATCCGGACGGAGCGCCCGAATCAGGTTTTCGGGCGTCAATTCGTCGAAGATCACCACGGCATCAACGAATGCCAGGGAAGCGAGAACCGTGGCGCGCGCCGCTTCGTCCTGGACTGGCCGGTTTGGCCCCTTAATCACCGCTGCGGATCGATTGCTGTTCAACCCGACGATGAGCCGGTCGCAGCTCTCGCGAGCCTGCTTCAGCAAAGCAATGTGCCCCGGATGAAGCAGGTCGAAGCAGCCGCTGGTAAAGCCGATTCTCAGGCCGAGGCGCCTCCACTTGCTGGCTTCATCCGCCGCCTCTGCAGCGCTTAGCAACTTGCGATCGGCGGACGGGCGGCTGTGGTGGCGGATCTCCTGGATAATCTCTTCCGGCGTTACGACTGCCGTTCCCACCTTCGCCACAACCAGTCCAGCGGAGACATTGGCAAGTGTGACCGCTTCCTCCAGAGGAAGCCCGGCTCCCATCGCCGCCCCCAGGACCGCAGCCACAGTATCGCCGGCGCCGGAGACGTCGTATACCTCTCTAGCGAAGGAAGGGAAGTGCCGGACCGAGTCCTCCTGAATCAGGGTCATGCCCGCCGAACCCCGCGTTACCAGCAACGCGGCAAGACCTGAAG
>JADGHK010000128.1 GCA_019686145.1 Bryobacteraceae bacterium
AACGACGAACGAGGGAGTCACGGTTGCGTAGCTGGAGGCATACAGGACTTTGTATGGCCGGTGAGGCTCGGTGTACTCGTCCAGCTTGCGCAGCCCCGCTAGAAAACACGCTTCATAGCCGAGCTCGGAAGCCCGATAGTGGTCGGGATGACGCCCTTCCCAATAAGGCAGAATCACGACGCGTGGACGCAGACGGCGTATCTCCGTGGCGAGCGTCATGCGTGCCGCTATGTTGTTTTCTAAACGAGCATCGGGTAGCCCAAGATTGCCCCGCCAAACGGCGAGCAGATGCCGCGCCGCCTCCTGCGCCTCCTCGAGGCGCTGCTCAGGAGTGCCGCGCGTGCCCATTTCCCCGCGCGTCAGATCAAGGATTCCAATCCGGTATCCCTTCTCGGCCATTCGGATCAAGGTGCCGCCGCAGGTTTGCTCAACGTCATCCGGATGCGCGGCGATGGCAAGGACGTCGACCGTTGGAAGTTTCTCTTCTGAAGGAGTAAGCATCGTTACCAGTGCAAGTCCGGACGGTGGCGGTAGGGCGCCCGCGTGCCAAAAATCCGGATGAGGATGACGCCGGCGATGAATCCTCCGACATGGGCGAACCATGCCACTCCGCCTTGACCTATATCCGCCTGCCCAACCGTCACAGCCCCGCTGAGAATTTGCAGGAAAAACCAGTAAATCAGGATGAAAGCTGCCGGAATATCGACTGTTGTGATGAAGAAAAAGATGACCAGGGTGACGATTCGGGCGTGCGGAAACTTCACGAGGTAGGCGCCCATGACCCCGGCAATGGCTCCGCTCGCGCCGATGGTAGGAACGCGCGAGTCAGGATTCAGAAGCAAATGCGTCAGGCCTGCTGCGATGCCGCAGGCGAGATAGAAGATCAGATATTTCCCCCGCCCCAGCACATCCTCCACGTTATCTCCGTAGATCCACAGGAACCACATATTGCCGATCAGATGCATCCACCCTCCATGCAGGAACATGGACGTGAGCAGATCCACCGGCTGGAAGCGGGACGGGATAATCCCGTACCGGAAAATGAGCTCGTTCGCGGAGTAAGGATCGAGCGAGATCTGGTAGAGAAACACAAACACGTTCGTCACGATCAACAGGATCGTGACTGCCGGCGTGTTGTAGCTGGGCTGCGAGTCCCGGAGGGGAATCATGATCCGGAAAAGATCGCAGCTTTCGTTTCAAACTCCGGCCGCGACCGGCGTTCGGCTCGCTGCATCAGGGCCTTCGCCTGCTCCAGTCCGCGAATTCCACCGCGAGCGCCGAGCGCGGTGCAGTTGAGTGCAGCCATGGCATTGGAGAAATCGAGGGCCTCCCGCATCGGAAAGCCCTGCAACACAGCATAGCAGAAGGCCCCGTGGAAGACGTCTCCCGCGCCGGTCGTGTCCACGCAGTTCACGACGAATGCCGGCGAATATACGAACTTGCCGTCAACGCGCGCCAGTGCGCCATGCGCGCCAAGAGTCATTGCGGCCACGCGCATGCCATACTCGTTCTGCAGCATCTCGAGAGCGCGGAAAGGATCCGGTTCACTGGTCCACGCAGCCGGAAACTCTGAACTCGTGATGAGGTAATCAACGTTCGGAAGCACCTCATCGAAGCCATGATAGATGGTGTCGACATCGACGGTAACCGGGATGCCGTGCCGGCGTGCAATTGCCGCCGCGCGAGCCACGGCCGGCGTGTCGTGGCCGTCAATATGCAGCAGGCGGGAGGAAGCAATCACCTCTTCGGAAATCTCTTCCGGGTGCAGCCGCAGGCAGTCATCCCTTTGCCAGAGAACGGTTCGCTCCCCGGTAGACTGATCGATCAGGATATAGGCAGTCTGATTGGGGCAGCCGGCGCGAACCTTGACGTCGCTGATATCAATGCCTGTCGATCGCAGGCTTTCCAGCTGCACCCGCCCCCGCTCATCATCGCCAACCGTGCCGATATACTTGACACGCAGACCAAGCTCGGCGCAGGTAACCATTGCGCTGGCAACCTGCCCTCCGGGGCTCAGAATCTCCTGAATAAAGCGAACTTTCCCGGCATACGCCGGGAACGTGGGAACGAGAATCAGAGTGTCGGTCGCATTCAGGCCGATACCAACGACGTCGAACTGGGACATAGAAAGGGGATTCTCGCACAGGAGCGCTGCGGGAAGCCAGTTCGCGAGAGCGACGTCAGTTGGGTTTAGGCACTTCGTAGAGGTAGATAGTGAAGTTTCGGTGGTGGGCTTCAGCCTTTTCGACTTTGACCGGTTTCCAGCCGCGGATCTTGTACTCGAGCGAGACCACCCTGGCCCCTGGCTTGAGCTGCTCTTCGAGCTTGGGACGTAAAAGGTCGTTGGAAAGCGTCAGAAGATAAAGCGTTACAACATCCGCCCCGCTCAGATCCAGATCCATCAGATTGCCGTGAATCACTTTGGCGTGGTTTGTGAGACCGAGCCTGCGGATGTTTTCGACGGCGGTGTCGAAGTGCCTCTTGCTGAGCTCAACGCCAACCGCCTTCGCTCCAAACTTGCGCACGGCGGTGATCAGGATTCTGCCGTCCCCACAACCCAGGTCGTAAACCATCTCTCCAGGCTTGACTGCAGCGATCTCGAGCATCTTCTCGATGACCGGGGGCGGGGAGGCGACGTATGGCGCCAGATTATTCGGATGGACCTCGTGGGTCTGGGCCGCGCAAGGAACCCCTGCGACAAGAAACAGGACAGCAGGAACTGCCTCTAACCTCATAAATTACAGCGGCGCCCCGGCTGCGGCGCGTCTCCCATGCTTCGATTTTACTATGCGTGTCACCATTTCAGAGACAGCAAACCAAAGATCCCGGGGCTGTGTGATCGTGTACTCGTAGCCCTTAAAAAACCGGACCGCATGGCTGATGGTGTCCCTCCAGGGAGCAGCCTGCGGATTCAGGTTGTAGTTCATGTAAAAGACCGGATACTCCAGCTGACCGACTTCCTTCAGCGACTCGGGTGCAACGTTTTCGGCCAGAAAAGCCTTAGGCCCCGCAAAAATCAGGGCATCCGGCTGAGGCCCCTCCCGGACTTCCTTCGCTATCAATGACGCCAGAAACTCCGTCTCCCCATGCTTATCGCTCAGCCTCTGAAGGTCTATCGTTCCAAGCTGGAGCGACTCGAGCGCCCGGCCGATCGCGGGAAAGTCGATGCGGTCGGCATTCTCTTGTCTATAGACGATGCGGCGCTCATGTAGGTTAAAAGCGACGATCGAAAACTTTCCAATTCGAGGGTCGCGGGAGATGGTTCTCAGAATTGAGACCAGGGCGCTGGTATCGAGCGGCTGCAGCGTCGCCGCATTCGATCTCTGGGGCGCGAAGTTGATCAGCACCTTCACACTGAGGGGCGTATCCTCCGCAACACGCTGCACCGGCGGCTCTTCCTGAAACTGCTCGAACTCGGCGGCCGCAACAGTATTGGGAGCCAGCGCCACTTCGAGCGGCTTGTCCTTGGCCGAAAGCACAGCTTCGACGTCCCACGAAGAAGAGCAGACCCGCTCCGAGCGGTCGCGCATCAGCCAATCCACCTTATACTTCCCTTCCCCAAGGTCGAAGGATCCCTGGAGAGAGGCGTCGCCCTTGGCATCCTCTACAATCGCCGGAACCCGGATCCGCTGTATGAAATAGACGGGTTCCCCCGATCCATTCTGAGGGGTGACGCGGAAAAGAGTGGTCAGCAGGTTTTCGCTGCCAGCCAGCTCGCGAAGAGGCACGCTCACTTCGTAACCGGAGTGGAAACGAAGGTCAAAGCCGAGCACTGGCTTCATGGGCGTGACCGAGCACGGCAGGTCGTTTCGAGTCTCCCCAGCCTCGAGCACAGCCAGATCCGTGTTAAATATACGAGGACTGCCTGAAGATGACTGCAAAATGGTTTGAGCGGAAAGGGCAGGCAGTATCAGCGCGGCGCAAAGGACCCCCATCACACGCGACAAGAAGCAAGTAACAAGACCGAGTTTGTCCATTCCCGCTTCACCCAACCGAAGATTGATTGCTATTGTACTCTGTCAACCGCCTTCCGGAAGCCGCAAAAAATCTACCCCTGGGGTCAATTCCATCGATCTCAAGCAATCCCTCCTCTTTAAGGTGGTGGCGACAAATGGGAGGGCATCAGAGCGAGGAGCTTGCACTTTTGAGTTTGCGGCCCGAAAGAGCAAATCATGCACCAGAAGTTGCAAGGGCGCAAGGGAAAATGCAAAGCTTTGTCGAGCGTGTGGAGACGATCGGACGGGCCGAATCGCCCTCTTGGCTCGGCTGTTACGCCCGCAGGTTCGTCAGCTCGCATTATGATCATCAGGTACTTGGAAATATGTACCGAGGTGGAGCGTGAATTCTTACGCGGCCGACAAGTGCACGGAGACCGCATCCACTGCCGCCCCGGATGTTCGGACTGCTGCCATCAACTCTTCCAGATCACCGAGTTAGAGGCAGCCTATATTTCCTGGGGCGTCCGTCAAATGGACGCCGCTTGCCGGGAGCGTATCAAAGCACGCGCGTTGCCATATCTCGAAGCGCGGAAGGAACTGGTGAGCCGCAACGGGGAACCGGAGGCGTGGGGCAGCCTGCCCCCTCCCGGCGCGCGGCTTCCCTGCCCTGCCCTTGAGGACGGGATTTGCAAGATCTACGAATACCGCCCGCTGATCTGCCGGAAGTTCGGAATTCCTCTGTATAACCCTGACCGTCCGGGGCGAGTGCATGCCTGCGAGTTGAACTTCCGGGACGGCGAAGAAATTCACGATCCTGAACTCATCCAGATTCAAACGGGAATTCATTACCGTTGGAAAGAGCTGCAGGCGGACTACAACGCGCGCGGCGGCTATCGCGACCCGCGGCCAATTACCGTCGCGAGAGCAGTCCTTGAGGATTTCTTCACTTTAGTTAATTTCCGGTCCGAACTGCCCTCCGGTTCGCGCTGATTCCGCGGAATGGAACGAACGGGCTCGGAACGGCATCTACTGAGTAGCTGATACGCGGGCGGCTACGTCCGCCTCCAGCTTCCGGTCAAATTGTTCGTTTTTCCTGGCGGGACATCGGGACGAGCATCCCGGCGGTCCGCCGAATCTGTTGATCCGCCTTTTCTTGGATCAAAGGGCTCCAGTCATCTGAAACCCAGTCGATTCTCGGTGGCCTGGAAGTCTCCGGTACTGCTCGAGAGTCGACGATTGCCGAGGTAGCCTCATGCCGCACAAGAATAGTCGCGAGACCCAGGAAAACCGAGCGCGCACGTTCGCAAAGCTCCTCGCCGAGCACCGTCCGAATCTGCGCGAGGTCACGCTGGCCCTCTGTTTCACGCAACTGTTTGATTCCTGCCCTCAGGGAAAGCTGTGGTCTGTCTTTCTCAGCGCCTATCGGGATGCCGCGGCACGCGCTGCTCGGGAGCTGAGAATCACCCTGATGCTCAGCAATACCCCCGAAATACCCTCAGGTTTCGAACGTCAAGGAAGCATCTGTCTCGCCTACCAGAGTTCCGGCAAAACGCTGGAGCTCGTGGACAGCTTTACCGATCAGCCTTAGGACATGCTTCGTCCGGCTCTGCCGCCCCTTCGTTCTTTGAGCACAAGTTTCCTGTTCGCCGAATGTGCTACGCTTCGGGATTATGGCGATGCGTAGCGTCAACAAAGTGATCCTCGTGGGGAATCTTGGCCGGGACGCCGAGACCAAATTCACGCCCTCAGGATCGGCGCGAACTACCTTCTCAGTTGCCACGAGCCGGCGCTGGAAGGACCAACAGACGGGGGAGTGGAAGGAAGAGACCGACTGGCACAACGTCGTTCTCTGGCGCCAGGAGAACCTGGCCAACTATCTTACTAAGGGCAAGCAGGTCTACGTAGAAGGCCGCCTCCAGACCCGCAGCTACGAGGATCGGGACGGCAAGAAGATGTATACAACCGAAGTCGTAGCCGATGACGTCATTCTTCTCGGCGGCAGAGCAGGAGAAGGGGGCGGACTCGACGAATACGGCCAGCCTGTTTCCATGCCCCGGAGCTCGCAACAGCGGCAGCGAGCAACAGCGGGCGCGCCAGAGGAACCCTTCGACCAAGGCATTACCGACGACGACGTTCCGTTCTGAGCTGTACGGGAGCAGTCAGGAATATACTGGCTGCGCCCTCAGCCCCGCACGTGTAATCACTCGCCGGCTCCCGTTCCCCGGGCGCCCTCCGCAGCCCCGCCAGCCCGCTCCGACTCCATCCTGAAAAGGCCCCGAAGGCAAAAACTCGTGTAACCTTCGCCGAGTCCGGCAGTTTTGGCATAGTGATTGAGCGTGCCAGCGGATCACGAGTTGATGGAGAGAGTGCGGGACGGCGACGTGCGCCTGACCAGCCTCCTCTTCGACCGGCACCATCGGAAGCTCTTCCTCTACTTCTACCGCCTCACCGGTGATCGGGGAATGAGCGAAGACCTGGTCCAGGACGTCTTCTTCCGCATTCTCAAGTATCGGCACACCTACCAAGGCGGCAAGGAGTTTGTGGCGTGGATGTACCGCATCGCTCGCAACGCTTATCAGGACATGATGCAGAAGCACGCAAACGAGCGATTGCTGGACGATGAAGCCGGGCGCTTCAGCGAGTCAATCGCCTCCGCCGACGGCAGCCCGGTCGAGGCGTTAATGAAGGCCGAAAGCATCAGCCTGCTGCGCAAGGCGCTGGACAGCCTTCCAGACGAGCGGCGGGAACTGCTGGTCCTCGCCCGATTCCAGGGACTCAAGTACGAAGAGATCGCGGAGATCCTGGGATGCGAGGTTGGCACGGTCAAGGTAAGGGTCTTTCGCGC
>JADGHK010000129.1 GCA_019686145.1 Bryobacteraceae bacterium
GACTGGGAGCGACCTTGACGAATTGCGCCGCATCGGGCGGCAGACTTTGGCCCTGATCGAGAAGGTGCCGGGCGCCGCGGATACGGCCATAGAGCAAGAACCGGACCAGGTACAGCTAAGGGTTTTGATCGACCGGCGCCGCGCAGCGCGTTATGGGCTCAATGTGGAAGATCTGCAAACTTTGATCGAAATGGGCATCGGCGGCAAGCCGGTCGGCACCTTCTTTGAAGGCGAGCGGCGGTTTGACATCACGGCGCGATACGCAGCGTCCTCCCGCGAAAATATTCCCGCTCTTGGTTCCATGTTGGTCCGGTCCTCGAGCGGCGCCCGCATCCCTCAATCCGACTTGTCCGAAATTCGTGTAGTCAAAGGCGCCAGCATCATCGCCCGCCGCGAGAACGAGCGCCAGATTACCGTGCGGACCAACATTCGAGGGCGGGATCAGGGAAGTTTCGTTCGCGAAGCGCAACGCCGCTTTGCTCGTGAGATCCGATTGCCGGAAGGATACCGGGTGGAGTGGGGCGGCCAGTTCGAGAATCTGGAGCGCGCCAGGCGAAGACTCAGCATTGTGCTGCCGATGACGGTGGCGCTGATTTTTGCGTTATTGTTCATGGCTTTCGGATCCGCCATCGAAGCTGGACTTGTTCTAATGAACGTGCCCTTTTCGCTTGTAGGGGGCATCCTGCTGCTATGGCTTCGAGGAATTAATTTAAGTGTCTCCGCCGCGGTGGGATTCATCAGTCTTTTTGGCGTCGCAGTCATGAGCGGAGTGCTTCTGATCTCAGAAATCGGGCGCCGGCGCGAAGAAGGCGTCGGCCTGGAGCGGGCTGTGATCGAGGGTGCAAGAGCCGAGATCAGACCCGTGCTGATGATGGTGGTTGTTGCGTTGCTTGGCATGGTTCCGGCAGCGCGTGCTGTTGGAATCGGATCTGATGTACAACGCCCGCTCGCCACTGTGGTGGTTGGAGGACTTGCCTCGACCCTCGTGCTCACTCTGCTCGTCTTGCCAAGTCTGTATTATCTGGTTGAAAAGCTGCGCGCCCGGGGCGGACAAACGCTGGAATATGAGGCGTGATACGACGAGCGATGGCGATACGGGCAGCGCTGAAGTTGTTCAATGTGCTGCGGTGTTCAATCGATCGGAATTGATGAGCGGCAAATCGGCAATAATCGGGTGGTGGTCTGAAATCTTGTCCGGCACCGCCTCGTTGAGATCGGCCAGCGTCAGGGGATAGTGGGGCGCAAACCAGTAGCTTTGATGCGCCTCTCTTGGATCGTGCGTTTGAGGCGCTATCAAAATCCAGTCGACTTTGAAACGTCCCATTAAGCCGCCGTAGTCGCGCTTGAAGCACAGGGTCGGCGCAAATCCTTTTGCGGCTCGTTGGTTGGAATTGCCCAGGGTGCTGCCGCGTCCGTTGCCCGAGCGGACAGGGTCTCCACGAAAGTCGAAGCTGCGGCCATCGTCGAAGCGAAACTTCTCCACCCGTTTGAACAGACCCGATTCCCCATTTGGAGCTACGAAAGGAATGTGCATGGCGGTTGGGTCGAGGTAATTCTTGACGTAGTTGGACGGCATGACAAACATATTTGGAACGGCCAGGGGAGTAAACCACGAGATGGCCTGAGAAACCCAAAATCGCGGGCTCTGCACGCGTTTGGCAAGTTCCCTCCTGATCGACGTCGGCGCTCCGTCCGATCCGGTCGTGTTCAAATCTCCGCCGATAATCACGGGATTCTTCTCGTGCCTGATGTGCGCGAGGAGTTCTTCCATTTGTTTCCGTCTGCACGGTGGCAGGCACCGGCTCTCGAGGTGAGGCGCAACGATCGTAACGAAACCGGTCGGAGACTCGGGAACGGCTATTTCGACGATCAGAGCCATTCTGCCGCCGTGACGGACTTCCCGTGTAATGCGTTCGAGGAAGATTCTGTAGGCGGCGAACCGACGGCCTCTTTCGAGCTTGGCAATTTCCTCCTTCTCCTTGCCGTACCAGTCATAGCAGGGTTGGAAGCGATAGATTCGTGCGCCGTGGATGGGATACCTGGTCAAGATGGCCGTGCCATGGAGGCCCCGATACCGCGCTGGGTCAACTTCCATGTCCCGTTTGAGCCTCTCGGTCAGTTCCTTGTCGGGGGTTACGAGTCTTTCCGTACCGATATACAAACTGTCTATCTCAATGAACTCAACGCCGAACGCGTAGTTCATGTTCAGACTGCGGGCAAGCTCTCCGGCCACGTCCCGATAGGCCGACCGCGTCATTCCGAAGTCAACTTCGTTCAGTATGACCACGTCGCTTTCCTGCAACATGATCGACTGGCGGTATGCTTCGGAGGCATTGGCTGTATTGGATGAATCCTGGGCGCTTACCAGAGTGTGGAACTTCTGCGGGTCTCCCAAGGCATCCCGAATGTAGCCGTAGTTTGAACCACGCTCAATGTTCCACACAGCAACTCGAAGCAGTGGACCAAGCTTGTGCCGCACCGGCCGGATGGGTCGGACACCCTGTCTGTAAGCCGCGTTGCTCACAAACGGCGTTTCGAGCAGGAGCCTGTAGCGTTGACCCAGTTCTCCCTCCGGCGTTTGCACTCCGGAAAGCGTGACGAGCTCTTTGAAGGAAAGAAGGCCAGGGGCGGAATCAGGGAGAGGCTGGACCGCTTGCGGCGAAGCAAGCAGCGGAACGAGAACGACGGCGCAAAGAATGCTCCGACCCGTGAAGCCTGAGGAGATCATGGGTGCATAAACACGAACTTCGCGAGCGCTTACACCCGCTCGAAAGTGCTTCCGTTCCCTATACGAAGCGCGGTTGACAACTGTTTCCTGCCACGTGCGCCTTGCCTGAGAATAGCGATCGAGCATCACTGATGGCGGATTTGGAATAGCTCAGACGAGCATTCTCTTCGGCTCATCGTATTCGCTTGCGCTGCCGCAACTCTGGCCTTGGGAGGAGGCCGAAACATTCCGGTACACCAAGCCGTCTACTGCACGAGGTTCAGGGGTATGCGTCGATTCTTTCATCCGGGAGGCATTATGCGGCTATTTCCGCAGCGGCCGCTGGCCGCACTGACGACAGCAGCTATGTTGATGACCTTCGCAGCTCCTACGACTGCGTATAGCCAGGAGCACGTAGTTCCGCTATCCGAGGTTTATGGCAAGTTGCAGGCCAGAAGTGAAGAAAGGGCCAAAAACCTGGAGGACATCAACCGGGTCATTTCTCATCCAGTCGTGCAGGATACGCTGCGGAAAGCCAACGTTAATCAGGAGCAGGCGCAGAGGGCTATCGCTCAGTTGAACGACGAAGAGCTCTCACGGCTTGCCGACCGAGCCCGAGCCGTGGAGCAGGATGTCGAAGGCGGACAGGTGGTTCTGATACTCGCCCTCATCGGCATTGCTGCTGTGATCATCGCTCTGATCGTAGTCTTCGCGTAGCGCCAGTTCAAGACACTATCGGGATACGGCCGTGTAGAAGACGTCGCCGCCATTTCGCAGGTCTCTGCCGTAGACCAGTCGAACCGTTAGCGAACGCATGACGGTGACACTCGCTTGAAGGCCTGTTCCGTAAAGCCACCCTTGAGATCCGAACTGGTGTGACCGGTCGGAGATACGTCCGACGTCAAAGAATGGGCCCGTTCTTACCGTGAAGAAGGGAAGCCGGAAAACCGGGTAGGTGAAGTCGCTCTGAATAAGGGTGAAGGTGGTCCCAAGCGGTGCGCTTCCCTTTTTCCCGTCTCTGGCCCCGGCGCGGCTGCGCAGCCAAAGGTCGTTGTCGCGCTCCATGCCCAACTGGAAGTATTGATCAAAGAGAACCCGCCCGAAGGTGGCGCCAGCGAGAGTGTGCGCTGTCAGGAGCCATCCCTCTTCGTTTGTTCCGGGTCGCCAGGCGGCGCTCAATCCCCCCTCTGTGATAAGAAAGCGCGAGGGTGCGCCGGTCAGTACACGCCCGGGCGTGAGCTGCGCGTGAACGTCTATACGGGCGCGGCGCTCGGGCCAGCGATGGAGCTCATAGGCCAGGCGATTCGGCATCTCGAAAGACCAGCCATCAGCAAATACCGGGTTGCCGTCATGTTGTCCGTACCTGCGGTTTGTAATCTGCAGGCCGGTGGTCCAGCTCAGCTTTTCGCTGACCGCGATATCAACGTGCACGCCCGCCTCGTATCTCCGCAGCAACAGGCTTTCGAGGCCGCCCGGCTGTCCGCGGTACGTCGATGTGACATCCCAGTCTTCATCTCGCATGTCCAAGCTAAGCGAATACTTGAATCGTGGATCCGTGCGAAGGAAGCCGGAAAAGGCGGCTGCAATGCGGCGCTTGTTGGGATCCCACCGCCATAGTGAGGTGAAGTCCATCGCGCGCCGGCCGATGTTGCGGCGATCGATATGGATGGCCTGGTAGGGAAGTCCTCGGAGCATCGGCGCAAGCTTCCATAACCATCCGCGTGATGAATGCTCGGCAGGCAGGTAGCGAAAGGCCAGATCAAAGCGGTCGCCGGATTGAGGAGTGAGAGTCCACTGATAGGTCGACAGCACACCCAAGCGATCGAGATTGGACTCCGTTGCCCGAAGACGGTCCAGAGTGAGCAACTGCCCGGGCGAGATCATGATGGAACGGTCTCTCAGAATGTCCGCGACATTTAGCGGAGGCTCGATGTGAAGGTTCTGGATCAGTGGCTTTCCGATCTGGTTCCAATATTTGAGGGCTGCCGGCAAGTTGCGCTCCATCAGATAGAGGGCCGCAAGAAAGTCGTTGGCGTAGCGGTGTTTGGGATTCCGCCGCAGAGCTTGGCGCAGGCGCTGCTTGGCAAGGCTGGTATCCTTGCGCCGGTAGGCCAGACCCGCCATCTCCACGAGGAATCGTTCGTCAGCGGGATAGGCTCGCCTTCCCTGATCAAGGATGGATTCCGCCTCCTCCACGCGGCCCAAACGGGCGAGCTCGAGGCCGTGCTTCAGAATCTCGTCTGCGGACGCCTGTTTCGACTGGCCCGGGATAGGTAGCAGCAGGGCGAGTAGCAGGAGCAGATTCATTGGGCGCTTGATTGCTGCCGCGGCACAGCCAGCATCGACCATTGCCCAGTGAGTTGCCAGCTTCGCAGAAAGCGCGCAGGTTCCTCGCGGATGAGCTTTCCGCGGGCCGGATCGTTTACGATCACAGCTTCTTCCGTGACGCCAACCACGACAACATAGTGCATCGGCCCGCGCCGTCCGGCTGGCGCAAGACACGTGATGACCGGCCTTCCTTTCTCAACGTGATGCCGCAGGTCCTGAAGTTCCCCATTGAAAATGAAAGCGGAAAAGCCATTGTCTTCCAGGTACTTCTTCAAAGCAGTCCCGGCGATGCTCTTGGCGTTTTCGCGGGCGAGCACACGATGAATTCTTTCGGCGTCGGAGGCGGCGGGGTCAATCCCCCGGCTGTAGCGCACCCAATACTGTATGACCATGGCGAGGGATGCGGACCCGCAGCCGGCTGCTACCTGCTTCACATAGGGCACGTCGAGCCACTTTTGGCCCGAGGAGTCCCCGGAAACCAAGGCCACCGCGAGGAGTAAGGCGCTTGTGAGGATTCGTGGTACGTTCACGCAGACCGGCCTTACTATGGATGAATGTGAAGGCCGGTGCATTTCACGCTCTTTGAGAATTTCAGCCGTGCTTTTTATGTCAGCGCGATGCCATGGCATCCTGGATCAACGACCACATTCTGTCGACGATCCCATCCCAGGTGCTGTTTTCCAGGAGCGGCCTAACATCTTCGCGCCGGGCCTGCTGTTGGACAGAATCCGCGCGCAACAGGCGTTCAATCGCATCGACCCACGCCTCGGCGCCGTCGGCAATAATGACGACTCTTCGATACGCCGCGACGACATCGGGAACCGATGTGCTGACAACGTCCTTCCCGCCCGCCAGATACTCCAGAGTCTTCGTAGGGCTGATGTAACGCGTAGCTTTGTTGAGGGCGAACGGCATAGTGGCTACGTCGAAGCCCTTCAGGAACGCCGGCAGATCCTCATAACGCTGTTGTCCGAAATAGTGAATATTGGCCGCCTGCGGCAGTTCCGTTGGACTCACCTTTGCCGTCGGACCGATGAGGATCCATTGCCATTCCGGGCGGCGGGCCGCCACCTGAGCGATAAGCGGCCAATCGATGCGCTCGTCCAGGACGCCGAAGTATCCGAGGCGAGGGGAGGGGATTGAGGATAGACGAGCGGGAATTCTTGTCTGTGGGGCAAAGACTTTCTCGTAATGGTTGAGGTCTATGCCGCTGGGGAAGCAATGTACGCGAGGATGCCTCGACTTCCGCGCCTCGTACAGTGATTTCCCGCCTGTGAATACAAGGTCCACCTCCTTCATCAACTGAATTTCGAGCATGCGCATCTCCTCGGTTCCGTCCCGGAAGCTTGTCAGGTCGTCCATACAGTCGTAGACAGAGAGCGTTGTTGCCGGCTTGGCCAGCGCTACTAAGTGATCTGCGCGAGGCGAGAAGACCCATAAGACGATCCGCGCCCAGGGTTGTGCGAGAAGTTGCGGGAGCAGGGGCCGCCACACTTCTGTGCCGGCGTCACCGGCGTGTCCTGGTAGGTGCGGGGGAAAAATTGGACGGAGAACTTTGACGCCGCTCTCGCCCTGCCGCTCTTGAAAATGCGGCCGCTCGACATCTTTCATTACCACCGGAGGCTCTACATACAGGACGTTGCAGCGGCGTGAGAATCGCGACATTAGTTGCTGGGGACGCTGCCAGACATGGTCCCAATTCAGGTGTGACAGGCACAGAAGGAGCAATTCCTGATCTC
>JADGHK010000130.1 GCA_019686145.1 Bryobacteraceae bacterium
GGTCAGGGCAACGGCGTTGCCCTCGGGGTCAACGATCGAAAAATGTGTCGTCGCGGCGCTTTCGTAAGCGCCGGGATTCCCCGGCCGTACCTGTTCGCTCGGCGTTGCCCGCTGCGGATCGATGGTGCGGCGCAGCTTCGCGATGTAGTCGCGACTGAGCAGCCCAGAGACGGGTACACGGAAAAAGTCAGGATCCGCCAGATATTGGCTCCGGTCGGCATAATACCGCCGCATCGCCTCAGCTACATAGTGAATGGCTGCCGCGGATCCGGCGCCGTGCTTCTCGTAACCGGAATCCTCCAGCATCCCAAGCATCTGCAGGATGCCGATACCGCCCGAGCTCGGAGGCGGAGCGGTGATGATGTCATAGCCCTTGTAGCGTCCCGTTAGCGGCTTTCGCTCGACAACCGTATAGCGCTTCAGATCCTCGAGCGTAATTAGCCCGCCGTGCTCCTTCATTGCGGCAGCCAGGAGGCGAGCCGTCTCGCCTTCATAAAAGTCGCGGGCGCCCGCTTTTGCAATGCGCTGCAGAGTGCGCGCCAGCTCGGGCTGGACCAGCCGGTCGCCCGGTTTAAAACAGGCTCCACCTTTCAGGAAGATGCGCTTGGACTCGGGAAACTGTTCGAGGAGGTCGCTGGAACTCCGCAAGGAAGAGGCAAGCGCATAAGATACCGGAAAGCCATCGCGCGCGAGCTGGATCGCGGGCGCGAGCAGCTCCGCCCACTTCCGGCGTCCATACTTGCGGTGGGCGTATTCGAGACCTCGGACGGTCCCCGGGACGCCGGCGGCGCGCCATCCGACCACGCTGTCACCGGTCAGATTGCCGTCGCCGTCCAGATACATGTCGCGCGAGGCCGATTCCGGCGCGCGCTCCCGAAAGTCGATGAACGTAGCCGTGCCATCCGCCTTGCGAAGCAGAAGGAACCCGCCCCCGCCCAGATTGCCGGCAGACGGATGGGTGACGGCAAGGGCGAACGCGACGGCAACCGCGGCGTCGACGGCATTGCCCCCGGCCTTCAGCACTGCCACGCCGACATCGGTCGCCAAAGGCTCCTGCGCAACCACCATTGCCTTCCGCTCCCGAACAGGCTGGCGAGCCAGAACGGATATTGGAACAAAAAGTGCCAACAGAGCGGCTAGGACAGCGCCGGGGGAAGGCATACTGTTGATTGTACTAGGTCTCAGGGCTTCGAGGCTTCCTGCGGCAGATCTGGAAGAGGACGATTCCCGCCGCGACCGAGACGTTCAAAGAGGGAATCTTGCCGGCCATCGGAATGCGGACCAGAAAATCGCAATGCTTCTTCACGAGCTGATGCAGCCCCTTCCCCTCGCCCCCGAGTACGACGACCGCCGGTTCCAGGTATTCGATCTCGTCATAGACCGCAGGACCGCTCTCATCGAGCCCGTAGATCCAAAAGCCGCGCTCCTTCAATCGCTCGAGCGCCTGGTTCACGTTGCCCACCCGCACCACCGGCACGTGTTCAAGCGCGCCGGCCGCGGCTTTGGCGACAGTCTCCGTAAGACCCGCAGCGCGGCGCTCCGGGATAATCACCGCGTCCGCCCCGGCGGCATTGGCCGTACGAATGATTGCGCCCAGATTGTGCGGATCCTCGACGCCATTGAGCAGCACGAGCAGCCGCGCGTTCGCCACATCCTCCAGGTCGGCGTAGCCACGGGCGGAGCCTACAGCCACGACCCCTTGATGGGCTGCGCCTTTCGTCATGCGATCCAGCGCTTCGCGCGGTTCGAACCGGACGGGCACCGACGCCTGACGGCTGAGTTCGATGATCTCCTGAATGCGCGGTCCGCGGGCGCCTTTTGCTACCAGGACACGGTCGAGGGGGCTGCCGGCGCGCAGCGCTTCGCGGACCGGGTGGATGCCGAGGAGTATGGACACAAGGTCGATGGTAGCGCCAAATGGTTGACGCTTCAGCAGCGTTACCCTAGGATGACGGATAATTGAGGCATCTGATGGCGAAGGCCGCGCTTCAGGCAACTCCGGCGGAAATACCCGATAAGCTCTACTTCCGCATTGGCGAAGTGAGCCGGCTGACGGGGATCAAGCCATACGTGTTGCGGTATTGGGAGAGTGAGTTCCCGATGCTAAGTCCCAAGAAATCGGGAACGAATCACCGGCTGTACCGGCGTAAAGACGTGGAGTTGATTTTCGAGATCAAGACCTTGCTTTACGAGATGCGGTACACGATTGAGGGCGCCCGGAACTATCTGGAGAACCGGCGTCTTTCTCCGGCAGAAGCGAAAGCCGAAAGGCAGCGCTCCTCCGGCACAGCCGCCTCCTCGCCGATGGAGCAGATACGCCGGGAGTTGCGTGAGATTCTCGGAATGCTCGATTAGCCTGCCGCCCGGCCCCCGGTCCGGACGACAAATGCTGTAAGAGCTGCAGGCTTACGCCAAGCTCCTCCAGCCCTCCGCCTCCGGCTTGCATGCGGCCGATCGATTCCCGCATCTGCGCGGCAATGACCGAAAGCAGCTCCCTCTGCTCCGATTCCAGCGCGGAACGGCCGTCGGGCGTCAAGGCCGCGGCGTCATCGAGACTGTTCTGGAGCATGGAAAGGTTGCCTGTGGCCAGCGCGGCAAGGATCTTTGCGGCCAGCGGTTGAACGATCATGTGACGACCTCCTCCTCGAGACCCTTATCGGCTCAAAAACGTCGCCCACGAATCTTTCATATCTTGTTCTGTCCCGCCGATGAGAACGTTTTGGGATGATCCGGCTCACGCGCATCAATAGTGTCCCGCTCGTTTTGAACGCGGACCTGATTCAGCACATTGAGATGACGCCGGATACCGTGGTCACCCTATCCAACGGACAGGTCTTTGTCGTATTAGAGTCTGCCGAGGAGATCATCGCGCGAGTGAGAGAGTATCGAAAGTCATTCCTACCGGATGCTTCAACTTGCCCGTGCCGGGAGGCTGTAAAGACTTCCCATGAGCGTTAGGGGGGCAAGGGGGAAGATCGACGTCGGCACGCTGGCCGGGCTTGCTGTCGCCTTCGGCGGAATTCTTTTCGGCCAGCGCCTGGAAGGAGGAGAGCCCCAGCAGATCATCCAGGGAACGGCAGCGCTCATCGTCTTGGGAGGCACCGTCGGCGCAGTCCTGATCAGCACCCCGATAGAGACGGTCATTCGGGCGCTCCGGCGGCTGAAAACGGTCTTCATTGAACCTCCGGGCTCTCCTGAGGCGGTAATCGAAGAGATCATTCTGTATGCCGGCAAGGCGCGCAAATCCGGCATCGTGTCTCTGGAGTCCGAGACCCAGGACATCGCAAATTCTTTTCTTCGCAAGGGCCTCAACCTTGCCGTCGATGGCGCCGATATTCAGGAAATTCGCAAGATGCTCGAACTGGAGATCCAGGTGGAGGAGAGTGTCCGCGAGGCGGAAGCAAAAGTGTATGAGACCGCCGGCGGTTACTGCCCGACCATCGGCATCATCGGCGCAGTGCTTGGGCTCATTCACGTCATGGGACAACTCGCCGATGTGGAGAGGGTCGGCGAAGGAATTGCCTCTGCATTCGTGGCTACGGTTTACGGCGTCGGTTTCGCCAACCTTTTCTTTCTGCCGGCCGCCAACAAGATGAAAGCCCGGGCGCGGCTCGATCTGCAATTGAAAGAACTGATGCTCGAAGGAATCATTGGCATCGTCGAAGGTCTGAATCCGAAACTGATCCGCAGCAAGCTCGAGGCATACATCATCGACCGGAACAGCGGCGGCGCGAAGAATCGCGGAGGACCCAGAAGCGCCGCTGCCGAGTTGCTGGCGAGGGGCTAGCCGTCTTATGCGCAGAAGGCAGGAGCCTCCCGAGAATCATGAGCGCTGGCTCGTCTCCTACGCGGACTTCATCACGCTGCTGTTCGCCTTCTTCGTGGTGATGTACGCTCACTCTCAGGTCAACAAGGAGCGAGCTCAGCAGATCTCCGAGGCCGTAAAGCGAGCCCTCGAGGAAGGACAGCTATCGAATATTCTTTCCGGCCTGCTAGGCGCCAGAAAGGATCGCGGCAACGCCCCCGCAACCGCACTCCAGGGCAGGGAACAGGGAGGCGTGAACCAGCCGTCCTCCGGTTTCTACGCGGAGCTCCTCCCGTCGCTTGAACTGCTTCGCGAGCAGCTGAAAGCGGAAATCGAAGAGGGAAAAATGAGCCTCTCGATGGAGCCGCGAGGTCTGGTGATCACGCTCCGGCAAGCTGCATTCTTCCCCTCCGGCGGCGACGCGATCGCTCCCGAGACGTATCCCAGCCTGCAAAAGGTGGCGGATGCGATCCGGCCCCTGCCGAATCCCGTCCGGCTGGAAGGCCATACGGATTCCGTCCCGATCCGCAACGCGCGATTCCGCAGCAACTGGGAGCTCTCGGCCGCGCGGAGTATCGCGATGCTCGAGCTATTCACCACTCGCTACAAGCTGCCCAGAGAACGACTCGCAATCGCCGGTTATGCGGAAACGATTCCCGTCGACACGAATGACACGGAGGAGGGCCGCGCTCATAACCGGCGAGTGGATATTGTCGTCCTCAACAAGGCCGGTCTTACCGTCGAACCCGCCATGGGCGGTCCCCACCGGCAGACGACGAACCAGAAATAAAGAGATCCTTCCTCTCGAAGCTGCCTTCGTCAGTCAGGACGCGCTACTTTCTCTCGTAAAGAAACGCGCAGTCTTCCAGGCGGCTCTCTCCGCCATCATTCACGGCGAACTTTCTCGTAGAGACGGCTTCGCGCTGCCGGCGCCCGCTCCAGAGGGACGCGCTGGCATAAGCGCCATCCTTCCGCAACGCGTAGAAGACGATGTCGAACCTGGCGAGCCGGGTAAGGTCCTGGTCGTAGTTGCGGGAGATCCGCTTCAGAACATCGAGGCAGGCCTCCTTCGGCGGCATCCCGTGCCGCATATTCTCGACGATCGTGTGTGCGCCAACAGTCCGGATGTTTTCCTCGCCGCGGCCGGTTGAACCCGCCGCGCCGACTTCCTGGTCCACGTAGAGCCCAGCGCCAATGATTGGAGAATCGCCCACTCGGCCTGGTATCTTCCAGGCAAGCCCGCTCGTTGTCGTGACCCCGGACATTTCTCCCTTGGCGTTCAGGGCAAGGCAAGTGATCGTGCCTGTCGGCGGCCGCGTCGCCACTTCCACCGCCCACGCAAGCAGCGACTCATCGACTTCGGGGAACATCTGCCGCAGCTGGGCTGACGGTTTCGACACCGGCGCGTCCAGGCCGTCGCTCCAGTTGCTGTGCCCCTCGCTGTCGCGCAAATTCGCCTTCCATACCAGCCAGGCGATGCGCGACTTGTCTGTCAGCAGATTCTCTTCCTGGAATCCGTGCGCCTTCGCGAATCGCAGCGCGCCCTCACCCACCAGCATGATGTGATCGCTGCGCTCCATCACCAGGCGGGCGACTCTTGAGGGATATTTGATGTTCCGCAAAGCGGCGACGGAGCCCGCGCGCCGGGTGGGACCGTGCATGACGCTGGCATCCAGCTCAACAACCCCGTCTTCGTTGGGCAATCCGCCGTAGCCGACGGAATTGTCCTCCGGGTCCTCTTCGTTGATGTTTACACCGGCGATGACAGCATCCAGCGTGTCACCGCCCTGCCGGAGCACCTCCATTGCCCGCTGGCAAGCCCGCAATCCGTTAGCGCTCGAAATCACCACATTTCCCGGGCTGCCCGAACGCACTTGCGCTGCACTGGCCATGGAAAGGAGCGCCGGCCCAAGCGCCAATTGCCGCCTCGTCAACATACTTGAAGCCTTCCTGTTCTACTCACTAGACTGATCCGTGATGAAATCCCTGGCGATCGGTCTGTTTGTGTTTGCAACATTGTTGGTTTCCGCACAAGAGAAACGCAAGCAGTCGAAGCCGCCGGACGTCACGCTTCTGGAAGTTTCGGGCCGCAGGATGGGATCCACGATCGCTCTGGACGGGAGATTGAAGAACAGCGGCATGCGGACGATCGAGCGGCTGACCCTGTTGTTCGATTTCCTTGGCCCCAATGGACAGGTCCTGACGACGAAAAAAGGAGTGATCGACAAGGAGGTTCTGGAACCGCAGGAAGAGTCCTCGTTCAGTCTGGAGACCGACGCCCCGCCCCGGGCCGTCGCCTTCCGCGTAAAGGCCGAAGACAGCGCAGAGCGCGAGTTGCGTTTGGAGCCTTTTGAGTCTCACACAATCGACTAGCTTTTACATTTTTTTTACAACTTGTCTACGACCTTCATAATCGAAGCCCGTAGGATCGTCTTTGATGATACCGAAAGGGGAAACCATGGCAATCGAAACGATCCCAGCTCCGATGAAGCAACTGTATCGGGACGATCAACTGGAGATAGATTTCGTACGGGGACAAGCTCTCGTCCAGGGAAACCAACTGGTACTCACTCGCAAGGAGTTTGAACTTCTCGCAATGCTGGCAGCCAACGAGGGGGAAATTGTCCCTCGCGAAGTGCTGATGAAGCGGATCTGGGGTTACAGCATGGAGATCCGGACTCGGACGTTAGATGTTCATGTGCGTCGGCTGCGGCGGAAAATTATGGAGTTCGGCCAGCCGTGTATTGAGACCGTTTTCGGCGTTGGCTATCGATTCCAGCGCTACCGTGCCGACCGGCAGCGCCAATCGTTCAGCAGCGTCGCCTGTGTCGCAGTACCTGCCTAACTCCTGCTCTTGAGCCCACATCCGGTACAATGGGGAGTTTCCATGCAACAGGAAATCTCCCCCACCCGGGGTGTGAGCGGTTCCATCCTGCTCCCCGGTGATAAATCCATATC
>JADGHK010000131.1 GCA_019686145.1 Bryobacteraceae bacterium
GGTGACTTGAAAGGCGGCCACGTGTAGACGCCCCACCACCATCGCCGCTCACCGCGCCGGCCCTCCTGCTCGACCACGACATCCGCCGCCGGCACGCCCCACTCCGGAACGTAAACCGTGCGGGTTTCCAAAGGGACCTGAATATTGATCTGCTGGTACCCGTCCAGATTCGCGACGGCGAAGATCGGCGCCTCGGCCCCGCCCACCGTGACGCGAATACCGCCGAGAATCCGCGGCAAAGGCAAGCCCTGCGCAGCTACGATGCCGTCGACCTGCAGGCCTTTGCAGAAAATCGACGCAATCGAACCGGAGTTGGGGATACCCTGCGTGAAACTAGCGCCCGAGGTAACCGCCAGGATTTCGATTGCGCCGGATTGAGCATGTGCCGGCCTGCTTATGGTCATCTGCAGCAAGAGCAGGACAGTAGCCGCTACGGTTCGCGCGGCAAAGACTCGTCTGCCCATGATCACTTCCCCCATTGTTTAAAAACAGGAATAATAAAAGATGTTACTGCTTTTATATCGGTTCCTTCACGGGATTCTGTCAAGAGCGGTTGGCGCGCTAGCTTCCAGCCATTGGCGTGTAGTTAGCCTTGGAACTGTTTCGCCCTTCACAATTACAACTTCGCTACCCAAAAATATCTATCCAATAAACGCTTGAAACCCCTCACACGCCCGCCGCATCATTCTGTCGCCAGGTATGCGCGTGAATCTTCTCTTACTGCTGGCTGTTACGGAGCTGGCGCTCAGCCAGCAGAATTCGGTACCCCTCTTTCGATCGGAATCGAACCTTGTGCCGATCGAGGTTCAGGTCGTCGATCGAAACACCCGCCAACCAGTTGCCGGTTTAACTCGCGACGATTTCGAGGTCTTCGATGAAGGAGAACGGAAGGAGATCGTCGCGTTCGACGATGGCTCCGGCCCTCGCGATGTCGCTCTGCTGCTGGACGTCAGCGGGGGCCCCATCAACGAGGGTGTGATTTTTGCAGCCAAGGCCTTGCTCGGACTTCAGCGGCCGGAAGACCGGCTTGCGCTCCTGTCATTCTCGGATGGCGCGGCCGAACTCCGGGCGCCGCTGACCGACGACGAACGGAGGATTGAGCAAGCCCTGTATCAAGTCTTCACCCGGGACCGGCGCCGCGCAACCAAGAACAGCCGTCTACTCGATGCAATCCGCTCTGCCGAGAAAGTTCTGGCTGACACCGCAGCGCCCCGGCGGCCCTTGATCATTGCGGTTACCCATAATCGCGAGAAGAACTCAAAGACGCGGCAGGAGGACCTGATTCAATCGCTCCTCAAACGCTCCATCCGGCTTGAGGCCCTGACAATACCGCAGGAATGGCCATCTTCCACCCCTTACAGAGGAAGGATCGTTGGCAATCCTTCCTTGGGATTTCCCACGGTAGGCCCCCCTGAGCCTCCGCCTCCCGCACCTCCGACGTTTCTCGATAATCTTCATTCCGTCGAGCCTGTCGCCGCAGCAACTGGGGGACAAACGATACACCTTGACTACGCCAACGCGCGAAGAGCCGCCTCGCCGGATGAGACCGGGCGCACTTGGAACGTTGCGACCATCGCCTCGATTATCGAGACGGAGATTCTTGCCCGGTTCCGCGAGGAATACGGACTTGCGATTCGGGGCGCATCCTCTCCGGAGCCAAAGTTTCGCCGGCTCGTCGTTAAGCTCTCGCCGGAGGCCGAGCGCCGTTATCCCGATGCCGTCGTGTATGCGCGGTCGGGCTACTACAGCTCGCAACCTGACAACTCCACTTCCCAAGAGAACCGGAAACAGTGAGAGCTCGCACTTTCTTCACTCTGCTGCTTGGACTGCTCACTTCCGCTGCTCTGCCCGGGCAGGTAAGGGATGCCGCTGTCGCTACCGGTTCCGGGGCGCAAGCGCAGCAGTTCAGGGACCTCATCGGCGCGCCGGCGGAACCGCGGCCCGCGATTGGCACGAAGCAGCTCGCAGTTCTCCTCCTGCAGTTTGAGGGCGAGGGCGCTCCCGCCCACAGCCGCGACACCCTCGAACGCCTTTTCGAAGAAGCGAACAGTTTCTATCGGGAAGCCTCATACGGCCAGTTCTCGTTCGTATGGGAGATTCTTGGTCCGCTCACTCTGCCGCTTAAGGCTCCGTGCAATGCCGTCGAACTGGCCGCGGCAACGTCGTATGCTCGCGAGGCCGCGGCGGCTGCTGCTCTCGATCTCGCCAAATACGACACCGTGGTCCTCGCCGGTTCCGGATGCGGTCCCGCGCAGGCATCGCTTCTGGGCGATTCCGTCTGGCTGCTGGTGGATGCGCTCGACGCACGCACCGTCGCACACGAACTAGGACATTCATTAGGGCTCCCGCACGCCGATTACCTCCATTGCCCCTCCGCGCCGTATGCCCCCGGTCCACTTTCGTTTTCGCTGTCGCCGCTCCCGAATGGCTGCCTCCGCTTGGAAGCGGACGATCCTTACGACTTGATGGGCACGGGATTTCATCATTTCAATGCGGTATACAAGGAACGGCTCGGCTGGCTCACTCCCCTCGAGGTCACACGGTCCGGCGTTTACCGGATCGAGCCGATTGAGCTAGCGACAAGCTCAGTCAAAGCGCTCAAGATCCGGCCGCCAGAGGGCGATCCGTTCTACGTTGAATACCGGCAGCCCATCGGCTTCGACCGGGTGGATTCCCGCTTCCTCCAGTTCGTCGGAGTCTTCAAAGGCGCCCTGCTCCATGTCAACCACACTACGTCAATCCCCTTGTCAGGCCTGGTTGCCATGGATGTACAAACCGAGCCGTACGCCGGATTCCCCGGCGATCCGCAATATGGGCCGCTACGCGGGAGACCCGCTCTGACACCGGGGACGACCTTCGTCGATCCCGAAAACCGGTTCTCCATCAAGACCTTGTCGGCAACTCCTGAGGCTCTGGTGGTTGAGATTACGATGATGGAGGACGCTGGCAGACCGCGCTTCAGCTTCGGTCAACCCTTGGACGGCGCGGCCGTCAGCGGCGTAACCCCGGTCACGATTGTCGCCGCCGAGGAGAACTCCCTCACCCGTGTTGAACTGCGGCTGGACGGAAACCTTTTGGATAGCAAGGCAATCTGCAACTCGCAGATCTGCCGCTTTGACTGGGATACGACGACGGTCCCCGCTGGCGTGCATCAACTCGCAGCGACTGCCTATGGGAAAGCGGGAGAAACCGCAACGCGCAGTATCAACGTCGCCGTTCACAAACGCCCCTCGGTAACGGTCGTGGCGCTCAACCAGTCGGTCGCATTCGGCGAAAGCGTCCGGTTACTGGCGGCTGCAAGCACGGACAATCAAACGACAGTCAAGTCCGTTGAGTTCCTGATCGACGGCCCTTCTGAATCGCAGCGAATCACGGGGACGACGTTGTCAAACGGAGTATATGCGCTCGATTGGTCTCCGGCGGAGCGAGGCATATTCAGTATCTCGGCAGAGGTCGAGGATAGCGCTGGATTCCGCAACTGGAGCACCGCGAGTGTGCTGGTGACCGTCTCCACGGTTGCAGTTGCCTCACAGGGAGTTGTGAATGCGGCCAGCTACCGGCAGCCGGTAAGTCCGGGGTCGCTCGTCACCATTTTTGGCGGCGGCTTCACAGAGAGCACGGCATCCGCGCAATCTCTCCCTCTACCAAGGGAGCTCGAAGGGGTAACCGTGACTTTCAACGGGATTTCCGCCCCCATTCTCTTTGTGTCGCCACGGCAGATGAATGTCCAGGCGCCATGGTCATTGCAGGCTGTCTGCGACCCGCCTCGCTTGATTTCAGTCACTGTCAGCGCCAGGAATGGCTTCGCCGAGGGAAGCGTGCTGTGTTCCACGGCGGCCCCGGGCATGTTTCGCGGCGCAGCTCCGGAACAGGCGCTGGCGACACACTCGGACGGATCCCTGGTCGGACCAACGGGAACCGTCGCAGGCGTTGCATCGCGTCCGGCAAGACCGGGTGAGACGATCACGCTCTGGTGCAATGGCCTGGGAGCGGTCACGCCTCCTGCGTCCGATGGGGAAGCATCGGAGGACGTTCAGCACACCGCAATCAGCACGCCTGCAGTGACAATCGGCGGATTGCCCGCGGAGGTCGAGTTTGCACGGCTGGCTCCGGGTCTCGTGGGAGTGAATCAGTTGAATGTCGTTGTGCCAGCCGGCGTGGCTCCCGGTCCGGTTGTGACGGTATCCGTGAGCGCGGGCGGATATGCCGACACAGCGACACTTGCGATCGAACCATAGACGCGCCGCCGGCATTCAAAGCGTGGCGTTGAGCCGTGTAACTCGCGCAGCGACGAGGAACGGACTCTGATAGAATCTCGCCCCATGGCGAACACGATGCCGACCTATCGCACGATCACTCCATACCTCGTCGTGCCCGACGCTGACGCCGAGCTGCGGTTCCTGAAGGAAGCTTTTGGCGCGACCGAGGTCGGTTGCTATCGGAACTCGGACAACACGATTGCCCACGCGGAGGTCCAGATCGGCGACTCGCTCGTGATGCTGGGGCAGGCGGGCGGTCAGTGGAAGCCGCGCGACGCCGCCATCTATCTCTGGGTGGACGACGTAGATGCCACCTACCAAAAGGCGCTCCTGGCAGGCGCCACTTCGGAGAGCAAACCGGAGGATAAGCCGTACGGGCACCGCACCGCCGGTGTCATCGATCGCAACCAGATCACCTGGTGGATCGGCTCGCCGGTAAAGTAACACACGGATCTTTCGAGGAGGGATACCGAACCCGCCCTCGATCGGATTCGGGGTCCCCGCGCGGATCATTGTGCCCTGATGGACGTCAGACAAGCCCGCATGGATAACTTAAAGCCAGCGCGCGCCGCCATCCGGCGCGCGAGCGCTACAAATACCGCGAGGCGATTGAAAGGTAGATGAGAACTCCGCTCACATCTGCTACAGAAGTCACAAGCGGCGTGCTGGCGGCAGCCGGATCGAGCTTCAACTGGCTCAGGACGAACGGAAGCGCCATGCCAACCAGGCTGCCAAGAATCACCACGAGGAACATGGTCAGCGCTACAACAAGGCTGATCGGAGGACCGCCTCGCAGCATGCCGATTCCCGACACAGCGGCTCCCATGGTTAAGCCCATCGCGCCCGCCACGAGGACCTCCTTTCGAAGCAGCATCAGCCAGTCCCGGGAATGGACGTCCCCGGTCGCGAGGGCGCGGACCATGAGCGTCGCTGCTTGCGATCCGGCGTTACCGGCGCTTGCCGTAAGCAGCGGGAGGAAGAAAACAAGATTGACGTGGGCGGCAATCGTATCCTGAAAGAGCGCGATGCCGGCTCCGGAAAAAATATTCATGAAGACGAGCGCCAGCAGCCAGACGACCCTGCCGCGGTAGAGAACCGAAACCGAGGCGTCACGTAAAGGAACACGGATCGGCGATACCGAGCCCACGCGATGAAAGTCCTCGGTGATTTCCTGCTGCTCGACGTCGAGGACGTCGTCGATGGTGACGATGCCTAGGAGAGCCCCGCTCGAATCCACCACGGGCAGCACTGTCAGGTCATACTTGCGAATCAGCGAAACCGTTTCCTCCCGATCGGCGAAGGCCGAAACACTGACAAAAGAGCCGTCGATCAGGCGCTCGATTCGCTCGGTTGGCTCAGCCAGAACGAGCCTGGAAAGTTCGAGGTCGTCGATGAGCCTGCCGGACTCATCGAGAACGTAGAGGCGGTTGATCGTCTCGCTGCTCTTTCCGAAGACACGAATGTGCTGCAAGGCGCGCTCCACGGTCCAGTTGGCCCGGACTGCGACGTAATTCGGCGTCATCAGACGCCCGACGCTTTCCTCCGGATAGCCGAGCAGGCTTCGTGCTTCGTCGAGATCCGATGGCGGCAGCAGTTGCAGGAGGCGCCGCGTCACCCGGGCGGGCATTTCCTCAAACAGATGCGTGCGGTCATCCGGCGTCAGATCTGCAAGAAGCCTTCGTGTCTCTTCTTCGGTGAGTCCCTGGAGGATCGTGTCCTGTTCAGAGGAAGAGAGCCGCGAGAAGACGTCGGAAGCCAGCGGCCGCGGAAGCAGGCGGAAGACAATAAAGCGTTCAGCGGGAGTGAGTTGTTCAAGCAGCTCAACAATATCGGAGCCCGGCCATGACGCAAGGCGGCTCCGCAAGGCGGGCCAGTCCCTGCGCTCAACAAGCTCCTTGACTGTCACTTGATCCTGAATCATTTACTTCTCCCCCAGGAATATTGACTGGCCGGAGCGGACGTTCGATAAGCGTAAGACGCCAAAGAGACGTTCCTCTGCTTCGAAGCTTTCCCAAGAACCTGCCCGCCGAGTTATCGTCTTCTGTATGCGCAGACGTGCCGCTCTAAAGACCATTGCGTCTCTGCCCGTCCTTCCTAAGCTGAAGGGCGCACCCGGAACCCGCACCTGGCTAGGTCCTCACTACTGGGCCAATCCACTGCAGGACTGGCGCTTAAGGGAGGACCGCTTGGAGTGCCACGTCTCCGGAGGCGACCGTAACGTCTTCTGGCTGACCCGCGAACTCACATCTCAGCCGGGCGACTTCGTCATGTCCGTGCGTCTTGGCGCTCTGGACGCGGAGGCCGCAAAGGAGAGGAGGGGGTGGGTTGGATACCGGATCGGAATGCGCGGCCATTTCAACGACTACCGCGACACGGCCATCCGAGGCATTGGCGTCGAAGCGGGAGTCTCCGCCGATGGCCGTCTCTTTATTGGAAAGGCGGAAGGCGGAGCGCCCCGGATCTCATCGCTCGAAGATGTCACGCTGCGGCTCGAGTCCCG